>CAILON010000228.1 GCA_903835865.1 uncultured beta proteobacterium | reverse complement strand
TGATCCAAAAGTCATTGGCAATGCCGGTAGCTTTTTTCAGAACCCATTGGTTGGTACAGACCAATATGCGCAACTGATCAAATCATTCCCCAAACTAGTTTCCTATCCAGACACTACAGGTCAACGCAAATTAGCTGCAGGCTGGCTGATTGATCAATGCGGCTTTAAAGGTCAGCGCGTAGGCGAAGTAGGCGTTTATGAAAAACAAGCATTGGTTATCGTCAATCATGGCAATGCCACTGCTGCAGATATTTTGTCACTCGCCAAAACGATTCAAGACGCTGTACAAGAAAAGTTTGGTGTCACTTTAGATATTGAGCCCAATATTCTCTAGGCTCTTTTTCAATTCTTTTATCGATTTACTTTTAAGTCTTGACGTCGCTTAATTTGACGCTGGCATTACCCTTCGCAAGCCGAATTTCATATTCAGGCCCAACAGTGAGTTCACCCGGCTCACGCACCGCATGCAATCCCTCGGCAACATTGAGTATGACTGCATAGCCCCGCTCTAGCGTGCGCTGGGGGTTGAGCATCTCTAACTGAGATTGAAAATGTACTTGATTGCGTTTCCAAGAATCCATCCTGACTGACCAGGCTTGCCCAAGGCGTAATTGCCAGTTCGTGATCTGCTCACGCATACGCTCTGGATTAGGTAGGGCATGGCTTAAACGCAGTGCCAATTGATCTAAAGTCTGTGCCTCCCGCTCCACTCGTTGGCGAACACGTTGCAACATCGCTTGCTTAATAGCTTCTAACTCTTGCAACATCTGATCTTTGCGCGGCGCTGCTAACTCTGCAGCGCCTGTTGGTGTTGGTGCACGTAAGTCGGCAACAAAGTCTGCGATGGTGACATCGGTTTCATGACCAACACCACTGACTATTGGAATACTCGACTGCGCCATGGCATAAGCTAACTGTTCGTCATTAAATGCCCAGAGGTCTTCAATACTGCCACCACCTCGTACTAACAAAATGACATCGACTGCTTTTTCTTTTTCAGCAGCTTTCAGTGCGGCAATAATTCCGGCAGGTGCATCTGGTCCTTGCACCAAGGTTGGATAAATCACAATCGGAATATGGGGCGCTCTTCTGGCCAGCGTACTCAATACATCTTTTAATGCTGCTGCTTGAGGTGAGGTAATAATGCCAATCGATCTTGGGTGTGATGGAATCTCGCGTTTGCGCTCAGCATCAAATAAACCTTCTTTGGCTAGTTTTGCTTTGAGCTTTAAAAAGGCTTCGTACAAACCCCCCACACCGGCGCGACGCAGCGATTGAATAGTGAGCTGGATATCGCCTCTAGGAACATACATCCCCAAGTTGGCGCTAACCTCTACTAAATCTCCAGATTGCGGCATAAACCCGACTTGGCCATTGCGGCCACGGAACATGACGCACTTAATTTGCCCCTCTTCATCCTTCAAAGAGAAGTACCAGTGCCCACTGTCATAGGCCTTAAAGTTCGATATCTCCCCGCTAACCAAGACTGTATCGAAACGCTCCTCTAAAGAGGCAGCAATGGCGCGGTTTAGATCGCCAACAGTCAGGACTTCCCTTGATATTTCCGACATTTTTTCTCTTTATCTTCTACAACATAAGGCTTGGAGCGCCATAACTATCCACAGAAGCCCACAGACTCTCCATTTACATTAAATAAGTGAGCAATCACTCACCCAAAACGTCTCATAAATCCAACAGGTACTTCTTAAGCCATTGATTCCTAAGGGTAAATAATAGAGCATATTTTAGGCAATTCACCCCTAAATACCCCTGCTCCACGCTCTATCAATGACTTACAGCGCTCATCTGAAAAAGTTACACACAGAGTTATCCACAGGCTAGCTTTCAGAAAACGCTTTTTTAATTCAGCTAAAGTACTGAGCTTATGTACTCAATCTTACTGTCTGCCGGCTGGCCTATCTGGCCTCTTCTGATAATTTCGATCATTGGATTGGCTATCGTCATCGAACGGTCCTGGTATTTGCGCCAAATTCAGGTATTTCCCAAGGATTGCCTTGAGACTGCTTTTGGCTTGGCCAACGCCATTTCTAGCGGCAAATCCATCTCCGACTCAGAAATTACTGCCCTCAAACAGACTTCCCCAGCAGGCAGCCTATTTGCCTGCCTCTTGCGTGAGAAATTAAATGGCAATAGCGCTGACTCAGCCATAGAAGAATTACAGGCTACGGCTCAATCTATCTGGTTAAAACTGGATCGCTATTTAGGTGCTCTAGCTACCATTGCCACTATTGCTCCTCTGCTCGGTTTATTTGGCACCGTGGTGGGCATGATCGAGATCTTTGGCAGTCAAGGCGCGATCAATGGCGCTGCTGGCAGTCCACAACAATTAGCTCATGGTATTTCGGTGGCGCTGTACAACACTGCATTTGGATTGTTAATCGCAATTCCTGCATTAGCAGCTTGGCGTGGCCTACGCGCTCTTGCCAATCAACGCCAGCGCGAGTGCGAAGAATTCACAAGACAATTATTTAAAAAACTCTATCCCGTAATTGAGATAAATACAGAGTCAACTACTACGCCATGAGTTGGTTAGAGTCACACGCTCGCAGAAAATTTTCTCTTGGAGAAATTGCGAGCCCTGCAGAACCTGAGATCAATCTCATTCCATTTATCGATGTGTTGTTAGTGGTGCTCATTTTCTTAATGATCTCCACAACGTTTACTCGCTTTCAAGAACTTGCAATCACCTTACCAACAGCCAATGGAAGTGAGTCCCAGGCGGAAGTGAAACAAATTCACATTGCTGTTAGTCGTGATGGTCGCTTTGCGGTTAATGGCAAGGTTGCCGATCGCAGCCAATTAAGCACCTTACTCACACAACTGAGCAATCAGAGTGGCTCCGCTAAAGACGCGCCCAATGCCATGCAGGTCAATATTGATGCTGATGCAAGAGCGCCGCACCAAGCGGTGATGAGCGCCCTAGAAGCAGCGCGCGATGCTAATCTGTCTAATATTGTCTTTAGCAGTCAAACCAAGAAATAACTTACCAAGAATAAGTCTCTAAGCTCATGTCACTTTCCTTCTTTCGCAAAGCACCCCAGTTTTGGGAAAGACGCGGCCCAACCAGCATTGTGTTGTGGCCCCTCTCTTGGATCCATGGATGTGTACTTCGTGTACGCAAACTCATTCAAGATTTGGGTATTGGCAAGCAAAAAGCGGCACCCGTTCCCATCATTATTGTTGGCAATATTCGCGTGGGCGGTACTGGTAAAACACCGATCGTCATTGCATTAGCAGAGCGCTTGAGTCAACTCGGCTGGAAACCTGGAATCATTAGCCGAGGTTATGGCTCCACATTAAAAACGAGCCCACAACAAGTGCGTAGTGATTCTGATCCTACCCAGGTTGGTGACGAGCCTGTTCTCATTGCGAAACGTACTCATGATCAATTTCCGATTTGGGTATTTCCAAAACGTAATCTGTCGATTCGTGCACTACTAAGGCATTCACCTGAAGTCAATGTCATCATTAGCGATGATGGCTTGCAACACAGAGGCCTGGTTCGCTGGCCTGCACGTGAAGGTGGCCGTGATATTGAATTTGTCGTACGGGATGCTCGCGGTGAAGGTAATGGTTTCTTATTACCAGCCGGCCCATTGCGTGAGCCTGCAACACGTGAACGTGACGCTACCTTACTCACTGGCAAACAAGAGCCCCGCAAAAACTATGGCTTACTCGATGAATATTTCTTAGGACGCCGTGCTTTCACTATGACCGGTGAATTAGATACACCTTATCAATTAATCAATCCAAGCAATACCCAAACCCTAGAATCGATTGCCAGTACGTACTTACCCAACAAAATTACTGCCGTGGCAGCATTAGGTAACCCACAAGGCTTTTTTGATGATCTCCACAAGCACGGTGTCGCCGGCAAATGCATCCCCCTGCCAGATCACGCGACCTTCACACCCGAATTCTTCAACGCGATAAATGCAAGCTGCATCCTCATTACGGAAAAAGATGCCGTAAAGTGCGCAGGAATTAGCGATGAGCGTATTTGGGTAGTCCCCATGAGCTTGCATATTTCTGATAGCCTGGCTGAGTGGCTGCAATCTATCCTACAAAGACCAGATCCAAACCGTTACACTTTGTAGTTCATACACCTTACGACTTCATACGAAATACAAAACATCATGGATAAACGCCTTCTCGATATTTTGGTCTGCCCTTTGTGCAAAAGTCCTTTGCATTTAAATGCAGAAAAAAATGAGTTGATTTGCAAAGCAGATCGCTTGGCATACCCGATTCGCAATGACATCCCCGTGATGATGGTGGATGAAGCACGCAGCCTTGGCGCTGACGAAGTCTAAGTAGTATTCAAGCCTAATGAGCACTACTTCCAAGGTCCCTGAATTTTTAGTGGTCATTCCTGCGCGATTAGGCTCTACTCGTTTACCTCGCAAACCACTGGCTGACTTAGATGGCAAACCCATGGTGGTGCGCGTTGCTGAGCGCGCCAAACTATCCAACGCACAAAGTGTGGTGGTTGCCACCGACTCGCCTGAGATTCAGACGGCTTGCGATGAACACCGAATTGAATGTTTGCTCACTAGTCCAGACCATCCCACTGGAACCGACCGCATTGCTGAAATAGCGCAACTCCTTAAATTACCAGCCAATGCCTTGGTGGTGAACGTGCAAGGTGATGAACCCCTTATTCCACCTGAGCTGATTAATCAAGTTGCGCAAACCGTAGCCGACAATTCCGGCTGTGCAATCTCCACTGTTGCTACACCGATCACTGATCTTGCAGAAATTGAAAATCCGAATGTTGTGAAAGTGGTTCTCAATCGATCTAACGA
>CAILON010000227.1 GCA_903835865.1 uncultured beta proteobacterium | reverse complement strand
TGCGCGGTAGCCAGATTAGTCATTCTCCCCACCCCCGAAAACGTCAGCCGAAGCTAAGCGGAATAACCAATCCAACCATCGACGGATCGATATTGGAAAGGAAGGGGGGAATTATACCCATTTAGACCCCGTCTGCCTTGTATAGGTAGGGCTAAAATGGGGAAAATATCAAGGAAATCAAATATGCCAGCCAAGAAGTCTGAGAGCCAAAAACCAGGCCTTGAAGTCCAAATCGATCCTGACTTACGTTACGAGCAGGCAGTAAAAGAGCTTGAAAAGTTAATTTCCGATATGGAATCTGGAAAGTTTTCTTTAGAAGAAACACTTTTGGCCTATCAGCGAGGCGCGGCTTTACTCAAGCATTGTCAAGCAGTGCTCGCACAAGTGGAGCAACAGGTTCGAGTATTCGAGGCTTAATGAGTTCTGTTGATCTATTTCAAGAGTGGCTTACTACCCACTCTGAGCGCACTGAGGCAGCATTAGATGTCTTATTGGATTCTGCGCAAACCAATCCATTGCGCTTACATGAAGCAATGCGTTATGCAGCTCAAGGTGGCGGCAAGCGTATGCGTCCGCTATTGGTTTATGCCGCTGGACAGCTAGGTGATGTTGAAAGTACCTCCAAACAAATTGCGTTAGATGCTGCAGCAGTGGCAATGGAATGTATTCATGCATATTCATTGGTACACGATGACATGCCTTGTATGGATGACGATGACTTACGTCGTGGTCGTCCTACCGTGCATAAAGCATACGATGAGGCTACTGCGCTCTTGGTCGGCGATGCTCTGCAAACACGTGCCTTTGAAATCCTGGCCAATGCAAACTGTAATGTGGATGTGCGTCTTTCAATGATCAGTGCCTTAGCTGCTGCATCCGGATCACGGGGAATGGCAGGAGGTCAAGCGATTGATTTAGAGAGCGTTGGAAAGAAACTTGATCTAGCTGGTTTAAAGCAAATGCATGCGATGAAGACGGGTGCATTGTTGTCTTGTGCCGTCAAGTTAGGCGGCATTGCTGCAGAGCTCAATGCAGTAGAGATGGCACATCTCCAAGATTATTCTCAAGCACTAGGTTTGGCGTTTCAGATTGTGGATGATGTACTTGACGCTACCGCTGATAGTCAAACCCTTGGAAAAACAGCAGGGAAGGATGCTATCAACGATAAGCCGACCTATGTGACCTTGATGGGTTTAGACTATGCACAGAAAGCGGCTAATGAGCTGCAAGAAGCTGCTATTGCGAGCTTAGATAGTTTTGGTAGCAAAGCTCAAGCCCTTAAAGATTTAGCCTTTTTGGTTGTGAACCGAGGCAAATGAGTAAATATTAATTAGATTCAATGACTTTAGACACCATTAACTCCCCTGATGATTTAAGAAAGCTGACACGAGAAGAGCTTCTGCCTCTAGCGGATGAGCTGCGCCAGTTTATTTTGGAATCGGTTTCTAAAACTGGCGGTCATCTTTCTTCTAATTTGGGGACGGTCGAGCTATCGATCGCTTTGCACTATGTGTTCGATACACCTGCAGATCGCATCGTATGGGATGTGGGACATCAAAGCTATCCGCACAAAATATTGACCGGTCGACGTGAGCGTATGAGTACCTTGCGTCAATTTAAAGGCATCTCCGGTTTTCCGCATCGCGCTGAAAGTGAGTTTGATGCTTTTGGAACTGGCCATTCGTCTACTAGCATCTCTGCGGCAATGGGCATGGCGAAAGCATTTCAAACTAAAGGTGAGCGGCATGTAGCAGTAGCCGTCATTGGCGACAGCGCGATGACTGGCGGCATGGCCTTTGAGGCAATGAATAATGCAGGCGTGTACGACGACTTACCACTCGTTGTTATTTTGAATGACAACGATATGTCAATCTCTCCTGCAGTAGGTGCACTCAATCGCCATCTGGCTCGACTACTGAGCGGTAATATTTATTCAGCAACCAAAAAGGGAATTGATAGCGTTCTATCAATTGCACCGCCTTTGCGTGAATTTGCAAAACGCCTTGAGGATCACGCCAAAGGTATGGTTTCTCCCTCCACCATTTTCCAAGAGTTCGGCTTCAATTACTTCGGACCCATTGATGGTCATGATTTAGATGCACTGATACCGATGTTGCAGAACGTCCGTCGCTTGGCCCTAGAGGGTCGCGGACCACAGTTCTTGCATGTCGTGACCCGCAAAGGTCAGGGCTATGAGTTGGCTGAGGCTGACCCCGTGCTCTATCACGGCCCTAGTAAATTTAATCCTGAAGAAGGTGTTAAGAAGGCTGCTGCGAGTAAGAAAACCTTCACTCAAGTATTTGGTGAGTGGATATGCGACATGGCTCATGCCGATCCATTATTGGTAGGCATTACGCCAGCCATGCGCGAAGGCTCTGGTCTGGTGGAATTTGAGAAAAATTTCCCAAAACGTTATTACGATGTGGGCATTGCAGAACAACATGCAGTGACTTTTGCTGCAGGTATGGCTTGCGAGGGGATGAAGCCTGTTGTGGCGATTTACTCAACCTTCTTACAACGTGCCTACGATCAATTGATTCATGATGTAGCGCTACAGGATTTGCCAGTGTTGTTTGCTTTGGATCGCGCAGGCTTAGTTGGAGCGGATGGCGCAACGCATGCTGGCGCTTACGATATCCCTTTCTTGCGCTGCATTCCAAATATGTTGGTACTGACTCCTTCCGATGAAGCGGAATGCCGTGACTTATTGACAACAGCATTTCATCAAGCTCATCCAAGTGCCGTGCGCTATCCCCGTGGCGCAGGTGTTGGCACTATTCCCTCTAAAGAATTGCGCACGCTGCCATTAGGTAAAGGCGAGATCCGTCGTAAGTCGAATGCGCCTGCAGGTAAGCGCGTAGCTATTTTGGCTTTTGGTACCTTGCTATATGCGGCGCTTGAAGTTGCCGAAAGTATTGATGCAGCTGTAGCCAATATGCGTTTTGTGAAACCTTTGGATATTGATCTGATTAAATCCTTGGCAGCAGATCATGATTATTTCGTGACGATCGAAGATGGCGCTATTCAAGGTGGTGCTGGCAGCGCATGTTTAGAAGCTTTATCTAATTTAGGGATTAATAAACCCCTCTTGCAATTAGGCCTTCCTGATCAATTCATCGAACATGGTGACTACAGCTTGCTCATGACCAAGTGCGGACTGGATGTGGAGGGCATTGCTAACTCCATCAAACAACGTTTTCCAGCTGTATTAGCAATAAATTCGGTGCTAGTAGGCAAATAAGCCTGTTTTGCTTGAAAATAGCCTTATGAATGACATGAACCCCGCCTTTCTGAAACCCAGCGCAATGCCTGACGTGCAATCGACTATGGATGAGCGCGCCTTGCCGATTGAGCAGGTCGGCATTCGGGGTGTTCGTCATCCATTGATGATTTGTAGCAAGACTGGCAATTTCCCATCAGTAGGACAGTTCGAGATGGATGTCGCTTTGCCTGCGCATGTAAAGGGCACCCACATGTCACGCTTCATGGCGCTCTTGCAAGAACAAGATGAGCCAGTCGATAGCACAACAGTGGTTGCTATGGTTAAAGCAATGTTGCCATTGCTCGATGCCAAAGAAGGCCATGTGCAATTTACTTACACGCACTTCGTCAAAAAAGCAGCGCCAGTTTCGGGCGTGGAAAGCTTGATGGATTACGAAGTGACATGGATGGCAACTGCTAAACAAAACGCCACGGGTACAGTAGATGTGGAATTGGGTTTACGTGCTCAAGTACCCGTGATGAGTTTGTGCCCTTGTTCAAAAGAGATTTCAGAATTCGGTGCGCACAATCAACGCTCACATGTCACCATGTCAGTAGTTCTAGATTCGCAAACCAAAATGACGGTTGAGGATTTGATTACCGCTGCAGAGAGTGAGGCATCTAGTGAACTGTGGGGCTTACTCAAGCGCCCCGATGAGAAGTGGGTGACTGAGCATTCCTATAGCAACCCTAAATTCGTAGAGGATTTAGTGCGTGATGTAGCCGGCAATCTCAAGGCTGATCAGCGTATCCGGTCCTTTGTAGTTGAGGCCGAGAACTTTGAGTCGATTCATAACCACAGTGCTTTTGCCAGAATTAGCTTCGTAAAAT
>CAILON010000226.1 GCA_903835865.1 uncultured beta proteobacterium | reverse complement strand
CAAGTCTTTGGAAGATGAGCTCGAAGTGGTTGAAGGTATGCAGTTTGATCGCGGTTACCTCTCTCCTTACTTTATTAATCAACCTGAAAAACAAGTAGCCGTATTGGAAAGCCCATACGTCCTTTTGTTTGACAAGAAAGTTAGCAACATTCGTGACCTGCTCCCAGTACTTGAGCAAGTAGCTAAGTCTGGTCGTCCATTGCTAATCATTGCTGAAGATGTTGAAGGCGAAGCCTTGGCTACTTTGGTTGTGAACAATATTCGCGGCATCATCAAGACCTGTGCCGTTAAGGCTCCAGGCTTTGGCGATCGTCGTAAAGCGATGTTGGAAGATATTGCCATTTTGACTGGCGGTACTGTGATTGCTGAAGAAATTGGACTCACACTTGAGAAAACCACTCTTGAGCATTTGGGCCAAGCTAAGCGCATTGAAATTGGTAAAGAAAACACCATCATCATTGACGGTGCTGGCGATGCTAAAGCAATTGAAGCGCGTGTGAAGAGCGTTCGTGTCCAGATCGAAGAAGCGACTAGTGACTACGACAAAGAAAAATTGCAAGAGCGCGTTGCCAAGTTGGCAGGCGGTGTTGCAGTGATTCGTGTTGGTGCTGCTACCGAAGTAGAAATGAAAGAAAAGAAAGCCCGCGTTGATGACGCATTGCACGCTACTCGCGCTGCAGTGGAAGAGGGTATTGTTCCTGGCGGTGGCGTAGCTTTGATACGTGCTATGCAAGGTATCAAGGGTCTTAAAGGCGACAACGCTGATCAAGACGCTGGTATCAGCATCGTATTGCGCGCGATGGAAGAGCCACTTCGCATCATCGTTTCTAACGCTGGTGACGAAGCAAGTGTGGTTGTAAATGCGGTATTGGCTAGCAAGGGCAATAACGGTTACAACGCAGCCACTGGCGAATACGGCGACCTCGTAGCTCAAGGTGTGATCGACCCAACTAAGGTAACTAAAACTGCATTAGTAAATGCAGCTTCTGTTGCTGGTTTGTTGTTGACCACGGATTGCGCTATCTGCGAAGCACCAAAGGATGAATCTGGTGGCGGCGGTATGCCTGATATGGGCGGCATGGGTGGTATGGGTGGTATGGGCGGCATGATGTAATTAGCCTTACCTTCCACAGCGCTTTTGCTGTAGAAATGAAAACGCCTGGTTCACAAGACCAGGCGTTTTTTTATTTGTTACAGTAAGTAGGCAACTACTTCTACAACTATTTTGGATGGACATCCTCATGCGCCTTAATCATTCCCTTTTGATTGCCCTTGGCTTCCTTATATCGATTGGCCACGCGTTTGGACAAACCATTGATACCAATCCAAAGTATGAAAAGAGCGTTTCCAACTTACGCAACCTACGCTATTGCGAGGTTATTTATGGGAAGCGAAACTTTTTAAACTTAGAAGTCAAAGTCTTCAATACTCAGGGGCTAAATCTTTGCCCTGAAGCTCAATGGAAGACGCTCACTAAAGAATCGATTGAAAAGGCGCATGGAGCCTCATTTGTGCTTCTGAACGGCCCGCGTTACTGGACGATGGATGAGATTCAGGCGGGAGGTAATTCTGTCAATTCAACCAAGGAATCCTTTGGGGGCATTGAGATGAGTTTACGAGCTACGGTTAAGGTCAACTTGTTTAAGCAATTAATTGGTAGCAAGCAATATTCCCCTAATGAAATTATCCGCACTACCAACTTTATCTATAAGGCTGGCACGCCAATTTATGAGCTCACTTCACCCGCTGGTGAGGTATACGTCATGCAGTCGTATTCCCAAATCGTCAATCCCAATCTGGCGATGAGCGATTTATCGGACCTCGCTAAGCAATTGAAGTTACCTGCTGGTTGGACTTATAAGACTCGAGTGTTGGATCAAGAGTTATCACTTATTGCCAATGGCATTGCTTATGTCTTGCAGGACAATTTATCCAATAGTTATCAAAGGCGATAAAAGGTAAAAGTTTTCAGCCTCAATCAGGCTGAAT
>CAILON010000225.1 GCA_903835865.1 uncultured beta proteobacterium | reverse complement strand
CTTTGGGAATTGCTATTGGCGTTGGCTTCTGGGCCTTCAAAATCCCTACCAAGGTCTGGGATCGTTATTCACCGATTATTTTCGGTTTCACTGTGTTGCTTTTGATTGCCGTATTAATTCCAGGTATTGGTAAGGGCGTTAATGGCGCAAAGCGTTGGATTCCTCTTGGCCCGATGAGTTTTCAGCCATCGGAATTAATGAAATTTGCAGCAGTTATTTTTGCCGCTACCTATACCGTGCAGCGTCAGGAATATCTCCATTCATTCGTGAAGGGTATGTTGCCAATGGGCGTGGCAGTTGCTCTAGTTGGTGGACTCTTGATGTTAGAGCCTGATATGGGTGCTTTTGTAGTAGTCGCTTTGATTGCTTTTGGAATTCTATTTTTGGGTGGCATCAATGCCAAGCTATTTGGCGGCTTGATTGCAGTAGGCATATTCAGTGCTACCACCATCATCGCTCTTTCTCCATTCCGCCGCGGAAGAATTATGGCTTTTATAGATCCGTGGCAAGTAGACAATGCTGCAAATAAAGGCTATCAATTGACGCATTCACTCATGGCTTTTGGTCGTGGTGAATGGTTTGGCACTGGTTTAGGTGGCAGCGTTGAGAAATTACATTACTTACCTGAAGCGCATACCGACTTTATTTTGGCGGTGATCGGTGAAGAGTTGGGTTTCTTTGGTGTGGTGGTGATGCTCTTCTTGTTCTATTGGGTTGTGCGCCGCGCATTCATGATTGGCCGTACTGCTTTGCAGTTGGACCGAAGTTTTGCTGGCTTGGCAGCGAAGGGTGTTGCCATCTGGATTGGCTGGCAGTCTTTTATCAATATGGGTGTGAACTTGGGCTTATTGCCTACCAAGGGATTGACGCTGCCTTTGGTAAGCTACGGTGGCTCCGGTATCTTGATGAACGCCATTGCGATTGCAATGTTATTGCGCATTGATTATGAGAATCGTATTTTGATGCGCGGAGGGAAGCTATGACGCAACCCTCCATTCTGGTGATGGCTGGTGGGACTGGTGGGCATATCTTCCCAGGTCTTGCTGTTGCAGAGTATTTGCGTATTTGTGGCTGGAAGGTTTCTTGGCTTGGCAATAAAGATGGCATGGAATATCGCTTAGTAAAAGCTTGTGACTTTCCATTTGAGGCAGTGGAATTTGGTGGCTTGCGAGGCAAGGGTATAAAAGTTAAATTGATGCTGCCGTTTAACTTGTTGCGTGCAGGTATTCAGAGTTGGCACATCATGCGCCGCATTAAACCGAGCGTAGTTTTAGGTATGGGTGGCTACATCACCTTCCCTGGCGGCTTGGTTACCAGAATATTGAAGCGCCCCTTAGTCTTGCATGAATCAAATTCAGTTGCTGGTAGCGCGAATCGCGCATTGGCAAAGATTGCAATGCGTACCTTGACGGGTTTCCCGAATACGATGGCCCATGCTGAGTGGGTTGGTAATCCTATTCGTGAAGAGTTCGATCGTATGACTACACCCGCTCAGAGGTATGAAGAACGGCAAGGCAATTTATCGATTCTGGTGGTGGGCGGAAGTTTAGGCGCTGCTGCCTTAAATGAAAATGTCCCCGCTGCTCTCGCATTGATTCCGAAAGAGTCTCGTCCAAGCGTGATTCACCAGGCCGGCGACAAGCATTTAGCAGATCTTCAAAAGCGTTATGCGGATTTAGGCGTGCAAGCCGATGTTCGTTCGTTCATTGACGATATGCCTAGTGCCTATGCACAGGCGGACTTAGTGATTTGTCGATCTGGAGCAATGACCGTTTCTGAGCTAGCAGCGTGTGGTGTCGCAGCTTGCTTAATTCCATTTCCACATGCGATTGATGATCATCAAACTGCAAATGCAAGATTCCTATCGGATGCGAATGCGGCAGTATTGTTGCCACAGCAATATCTGAATGCGCAAGATTTAGCGTTGATGATTCAGAACTTTAGTCGTGAAGATTTAAAAGCGATGGCCGAGCGTGCGCATGCGCTGGCTAAGCCACATGCCACTCAGCGGGTAGCTGAGGTATGTGCAGATTGCGCGGGGGTCGGTCAATGAAACATATTGTTCAGCAAATTCATTTCATCGGTATTGGCGGTGCCGGCATGAGCGGCATTGCTGAGGTATTACTCAATTTAGGCTACCAGGTCTCAGGTTCTGATTTGGCTGATGGAGTAGCTACAAAGCGCCTGAGAGAATTGGGTGCAGTAATTCATATTGGGCATGATCCAAAAAATATTGGAACTGCTGAAGCGATCGTCATTTCTACAGCTGTGGCGGGCAATAATCCCGAGGTCTTGGCTGCACGTGCTGCAAAAATTCCCGTGATTCAGCGTGCAGTGATGCTCGGTGAATTGATGCGTTTGAAGCAGGGCATTGCAATTGCTGGCACGCATGGAAAAACAACGACAACTAGCTTAGTCGCATCG
>CAILON010000224.1 GCA_903835865.1 uncultured beta proteobacterium | reverse complement strand
TTCCCTATGGAGTCCGGACTTTCCTCCCCCTCAATAAAGAGGCGGCGATTGCCCAATTGACTCTGCGCCTGCAGTCTAACGCAGTAGCAGAAAATTGGCTTGTAAAAAATTCGTGTGTATTTAAATCAGAGACCAAGCGATGGTTTCGCCTGCACGCAGCGGAACGATGGTGGCATCACCCAGTGGTAATTCCAATGGAACCTTCTCCGCCTGCTTTGCCAAAGTAATTTTTTGAGTATTGCGTGGCAAAGAATAAAAGTCGGGGCCAAAGAAGCTCGCAAAACCTTCTAATTGATCCAACTTACCGACACTTTCAAAGGCTTCAGCATATAAACCTAAAGCATTGAAAGCGCTGTAGCAGCCAGCACAACCACAGGCAGCTTCTTTAGCGCCCTTCGCATGCGGTGCACTATCGGTTCCCAAAAAGAAACGGGGATTACCGCTCGTCGCAACTTCCAATAATGCAACTCGATGCTCTTCACGCTTTAAGACTGGCAAACAATAGTTGTGCGGACGAATGCCACCAGCAAAAATAGCATTGCGATTCATAAGCAAATGTTGTGGAGTAATCGTTGCTGCTAAGGAGTTAGCAGCCGCCTCAGCATCACGCACATAGTGTGCAGCTTGTTTTGTCGTAATGTGCTCAAACACGATTTTGAGCTGAGGGAAAAGTTTACGCAATGGATCTAATACTGTATCAATGAATACTGCCTCACGATCAAATACATCGACCTCATGACTAGTGACCTCACCATGCACTAACAAAGGCATACCAAGCTCTTGCATAGCCTCAAAGGCTTTATAGCAATGCTTAATATGACTTACCCCAGCATCACTATTCGTTGTAGCGCCAGCAGGATAAAACTTAAATGCAACAATGCCATCTGCTTTAGCTTTGTGCACTTCATTCGCAGAGGTGTTATCAGTGAGATACAAGGTCATCAAGGGAGTGAAGTGACTAATCCCAAGCGCCTTGAGATTAGATTCAATACGCGCGCGATAAGCATGAGCTAAAGCCACCGTGGTGACTGGCGGCTTGAGGTTCGGCATGATGATGGCACGCGCAAATTGCCGAGCGGTATCTGCCAGTACATCCTTCATTACTTCACCGTCACGAATGTGTAAGTGCCAGTCATCAGGCTGTGTGAGCTGAAGTTGTGTAGGGCTATTGGGCATATTATTTATTGAGCAAGATAATGCGGAAATCATTCACATTCGTAAGTGTAGGGCCTGTTTCCACTAAAGCCCCTAATTCTGCAAAGAAGCCATAGCAATCATGGGCTTTCAAGAACGGTTCTGGTGAAATGCCCTGTACCTGACTGGCTTTACGTATGTCCCCAGAGAACCAAGCCCCAGCATTCTTCTCGCTACCGTCAATACCGTCAGTATCTGCCGCTAAGCCTGCTATTGCTGGAAAGTCTTGGGTCGCAGCAAACAGGGAAAGTAAATACTCGCTACAACGACCACCTCTACCTTTAATACCAGTCGGAATGGTGACAGTGCACTCACCACCTGAGATCAACGCTAGGGGTTTAGCCATTTTTTCTTTTGTTAAATACTCACGAGCAAGCTTTGCTTGGCTCACACCCACTTCTTGCGCCTCGCCAGTAATTGTGTCACCCAAAATCATCGGTTCATAGCCTTGTGTACGAATATAGTCTGCGGCAGCTTCTAAGCTTTTATAGGCGGTTGCAACGACGTGATTAGCAACTTGAGTATTCACTAAGTCTGCATCTTTAAGCGTCTCTGGCTTTTGACCGGCGACACCTAGTTCAAGATGATTGAGCACGGATAGTGGAATGCGCTCTTTACCAAGGTTATATTTGCGCAAAATATCAAGTGCATCTTGATAAGTAGAGTAGTCAGCAGCGCAGGGTCCACTGGCAATGTCTGCGGGCTGATCACCTGTAACATCAGAAATCAATAGTGCTTCTACACGGGCACCTTGAGCAATAGCCACTCTCGCTAAATTGCCTCCCAAAATGGCAGATAAATGTTTGCGCACGACATTCATCTCTTCGATCGGCGCACCACTACGTAAAAGGGCTTCGGTGGTAATGCGCATGTCATCAATGCTGATGCCCTCTTGCGGCAGAGTCAGCAAGCTAGAACCTCCGCCAGAAACTAAGGCAATCAACACATCGCCAGCCTGTAATGTTTTAGCTAAAGCCAATATGTCTTTCGCGCCATCCATTCCGGCCTGATCAGGCACTGGATGACCCGCCTCAATAATATGGATATGAGAGGTAGGTGAGTTATGCCCGTAGCGAGTGAGCACAACGCCCTCAAGCACAACATTGGGCCAATGGATTTTTGCATAAGCCTCCAAGGCACT
>CAILON010000223.1 GCA_903835865.1 uncultured beta proteobacterium | reverse complement strand
TGTATCTGTTCCAGTTGCAATCGGAGCCAAGCCTGCCGCAACTGCGGCGGCCGAACCACCAGAAGATCCCCCGGCGACGTATTCAGAATTCCAGGGGTTTAAAACAGGTCCATAAGCAGAGTTTTCATTGGAAGAGCCCATTGCGAACTCATCCATATTGGTCTTGCCCAAGCAAACCATGCCAGCACCATTTGGATTCTCGGCGCTCGGAATACCCAAATTAGCGACCACCGTGGCATCGAAGGGGCTAAGGTAACCCTCGAGGATTTTTGAGGCTGCGGTTGACTTCCAGCCGCGAGTTACGAACACATCTTTGTGTGCCACTGGGATACCAGTCAACTTACCAGCCTTGCCTGAGGCAATAAGTATATCTGCGTCAGATGCTTGCTCTAAACTTAAGTGAGCATTCACATCAAGATAGGCATTCCACTGCTTTCCAGACTCAATTCGGCCTAAAAAGTACTTAGTCAGCTCTGTACTAGAAACCTCTTTTGCAGCAAGGGCTTTTGCCATTAAAGCGATGGGGGTGTTGTGCCAACTCATTCAATCACCCGAGGAACTAAGAAATAACCATCCTGTTGTGCTGGGGCAGATTGCATGTTTTCAGCACGATGGTCTGATTCAGTCACCAGATCCACTCTCAAAGGCTGCGCCAAGTCGCGCAGGAATAGGATGGGGTGGGCCAAGGGCTCAAGACCTGTTGTATCAACAGCTTGCATCTCTTCGACCAAAGCAAAAATAGCCTGTAATTGAGGCAAAACTGCCTCGGCTTCTGCCTGGTTTAACTCAAGCCTGGAAAGGTGCGCAATGCGCTGGACATCATCAAGTTTCATGGGGCGCTAGGGTATCATTCCTATATATTTTTTATTAACACTTACTATTTTCACACTACATCATGTTTGGTTTTTTCCGCAGCTACTTTTCTAATGACCTAGCCATCGACCTAGGAACCGCAAATACCTTAATTTATATGCGTGATCGGGGTATTGTGCTTGATGAACCCTCGGTTGTGGCAATTCGCACAGAAGGCGGTCCAAGTGGCAAAAAAACCATTTTGGCCGTTGGTAAAGAGGCAAAGGCGATGCTGGGACGTGTTCCTGGAAACATTGAGGCGATTCGCCCCATGAAAGACGGTGTTATTGCCGACTTCACCATCACCGAGCAAATGCTCAAGCAATTTATCAAAATGGTGCACGAGAGCAAGCTGTTAAAGCCAAGCCCACGCATCATTATTTGCGTTCCTTGTGGATCTACCCAAGTTGAGCGTCGTGCCATTCGTGAGTCAGCCTTAGGTGCGGGTGCATCCCAAGTATTTCTGATTGAAGAGCCTATGGCCGCTGCAATTGGTGCTGGCTTGCCAGTATCTGAAGCGGCTGGTTCGATGGTGGTTGATATCGGTGGCGGGACAACTGAAGTTGGCGTGATGTCTTTGGGTGGTATGGTTTACAAAGGCTCTGTTCGCGTTGGTGGCGATAAGTTTGACGAAGCCATTACAAACTACATTCGTCGTAACTTCGGCATGTTAATTGGTGAACAAACTGCAGAGTTAATTAAGAAGACAATTGGCTCAGCATTCCCGGGCGCTGAAGTACGCGAGATGGAAGTAAAGGGTCG
>CAILON010000222.1 GCA_903835865.1 uncultured beta proteobacterium | reverse complement strand
GCTCGCTATGAGGATATGAGTGAGAAGGACCTGGCTGGTGAAATTAAGCGTTTAGAGAAGCAAATGAATGCAGAGGCTAAGAATTTAGAGTTTGAAAAGGCTGCAAGCACCCGAGATCGCCTGACTAAAGTTAAAGAAATGGCATTTGGGGCTCGATCACGGGACTTTCTAGGCTAAATTCTGAGATCCCCTTGCAAAGTTTGGGATAATTCCCGAGCGGATTGGTTGGGTATATGGTAAAGTTGAGTGGAATGGTCGGGTATTACCTGCCCGACTGTGAGCTGTCCATAACAATCCATTACCAAGGTGACATATGAGACTTACAACTAAAGGCCGTTTTGCAGTAACTGCAATGATCGATTTAGCCCTGCGTGAAACGCATGGTCCTGTAACTTTGGCCGGAATAAGCCAAAGACAAAAAATTTCCCTTTCTTACCTCGAGCAATTGTTCGGCAAATTGCGCCGTTTCAATATCGTGGAAAGTACTCGTGGTCCTGGAGGTGGATACACCCTCGCACGCACTTCAAATGAGATTAGCGTAGCGGACATCATTGTTGCAGTCGATGAACCCTTAGATGCCACACAATGTGGCGGTAAAGGAAATTGTCATAGCGAAGAGGACATTCATGGTCGTTGTATGACGCATGACCTTTGGACTAATCTCAACTCCAAAATGGTTGAGTACCTGAGTTCTGTCAGTTTGCGCGATCTTGTGCTGCAACAAGAAGGGCGCGGCATCGTCATTCAAGATATGCGGCAAAAGAAAATTAAAGTTGAAAGTGTGAAAGCTGCAAAGCCAGCTACTGCACTAGCAGCGAAGAAAGAAGCTGCTCCTAAGGCGCCTTTAATAAATTCTGTTTTTAACCTGGCGCGGCAAAGTTAATACACTGCACCTACACTCCATAAGTCAATCATGAACGCACCACAAGATCTTCCAAAGCAGCCGGTTCCAATGTTTAGTCCTAAGCATTTTCCGGTATACATGGATTATTCGGCTACTACCCCGATCGATCCACGTGTAGTGGACAAAATGCTGCCGTATTTGCGCGAGCAATTTGGTAATGCTGCGTCCCGCAGCCATGCTTATGGTTGGGCTGCTGAAGAGGCTGTCGAGTGGGCGCGTTCAGAGGTTGCGCAATTGGTTCATGCCGACCCAAGAGAGATTGTGTTTACTAGCGGTGCTACCGAGAGTATCAATTTGGCTCTTAAAGGGGCAGCGCATTTCTATAAAGATCGAGGCAATCACATTATTACTGTGAAGACCGAACACAAGGCCACCTTAGATACTTGTCGAGAACTAGAGCGCGAAGGTTATGAAGTTACCTATTTGGATGTACTGCCGAATGGCCTGATTGATTATGCGCAGCTTGAAACAGCGATGAAGCCTGGAACTATTTTGACTTCAGTAATGTATGTCAATAATGAAATTGGTGTAGTGCAGGACATTCCTAAGATTGGCGACTTATGTCGTTCACGTGGCGTCATTTTCCATGTGGATGCGGCGCAGGCAACTGGGAAGGTCGAGATTGATTTAGAAAAAATCAAAGTCGATCTAATGAGTTTTTCTGCTCACAAAACTTATGGCCCTAAAGGCATTGGCGCATTATTTGTACGTCGCAAACCCCGTATTCGTATTGAGGCACAGATTCATGGTGGCGGTCATGAGCGTGGAATGCGCTCTGGCACGCTGGCTGTTCATCAAATTGTAGGTATGGGCGAAGCTTTCCGTATTGCTCGCATCGAAATGGCTGAGGAAAATAATCGCATTCGCGCTTTGCGTGACCGCTTACTTAATGGCTTAAAAGATATTGAAGAAGTTTATGTAAACGGCGACATGGATCATCGAGTGCCTCATAACCTCAACATTAGCTTTAACTATGTTGAAGGTGAATCTATGCTGATGGCACTGAAAGATTTGGCGATCTCATCTGGCTCTGCTT
>CAILON010000221.1 GCA_903835865.1 uncultured beta proteobacterium | reverse complement strand
AGACTTTCACGAACTCTATCTCCACGAGCTACAAAAAATAAAGCACTGCTTTGCGTAGGTTTGACTGCTGCCTGGATTGATTCCAGGCTAGGCATGGCTATAGGTGTTGGAGGAAGTCCTTTGTGCATATAAGTATTGTAAGGACTCTCCCTGCGTAGATCGGCTTTGCGTAAATTGCCATCAAAACGAGGCCCAATCCCATAAATAACAGTTGGATCCGTTTGCAAAGGCATGCCCTTATTCAGACGGTTCAAAAATACGGCTGATACCTGACCACGGTCAATTGCTCGGCCCGTCTCTTTTTCTATGATTGAAGCAAGTATCAGAAGCTCATATGGAGATTTGAGGGGGGTTTTAGCATCCCTCTGATCCCAGGTTTGGGAGATCTGTTTTTGCATTGCTTGAGAAGCTCTGCGATAAATATTGATATCTGGTTCATCAGGATCAAAAATATAGGTATCAGGCATAAATATTCCTTCAATACTCGGATAATTTAGGCCAAGACTTTGCAGTAACTCTCTCGAGCTACTCCCTTTTGTCTGGTGTATTAAGGCTGGATGGGAATCAATCACATCCCGCAATTGCCAAATTGTCATTCCTGGAATGATGGCAAGACTTTCACGAACTCTATCTCCACGAGCAATTTGTAAGAGAACTTTCCCAACACTTCCCCCTAGTGGTAGGAGGTAAGTGCCTGGTTTTAGTTTTGACCCAAGGAAAAGTGCCCTCGCGCTAATCTGTATAAATAAGGGTGAAGAGCCCACCCCCTGGTCCTGTAATTGAGTAGCTACCCCTGCAAGACTAGATTGCGGCTTAATCTTTATCTTATAGACTGGGGCCTCAGGAACATTGCCTTCCCTTGGCACTACAGGCCATAGAAAGACTAAACCATAAAAAAGTGCAGCTACAGCGATTAACCATAGGGCATAGCTCTTGAATCCTGGGGACTTTGACTTATTGCGGACGAAAAGATTTCTGTTCTGAATTTTTTTGCTCATCAGGCTATGATAAAAGGGTCATGATATCTACTCCTCAAAATAACCCTATTTCAACTGGTTTTCTTCTATCCGGGATAAGTCTTCTGCCTCAGTGGGGTCTCATTCTGATTGAGGGCGAAGATGCGACCAGCTTTCTCCAAAACCAGCTTACCAATACCGTTATGGGATTACAGGTAACCCCGCCTGCTCAGATTGCGCAAACTTATCACTCTGTTCGCTTGATCGGGTACTGCAATCCCAAAGGAAGATTGATGGCTAGTGCTTGGCTAGCACTTTGCCCCGAGACATCTGGCTCAATCGATCGCTACATTCTTTTTATCAGCAAAGATATTGCAGCAAGTTTTGCTAAACGTCTTTCAATGTTTGTCCTGCGCTCCAAGGTGAAGATAAAAGATGTTTCAGATCAATGGAGTGTGATGGGAATTTATGGGACTACGCAGCAAGTTGAAAAATTTGTTATTAGAGCAGATGGCGTTGGGCTTATGCTTCCAGAGGTATTGAGCAACGGGCAGCCCTATTCGCGACTACTGGCAGCACATCCTATTTCTGAGGAAGCCCCTCCATTTTTGGAAAGTGCATTTTGTCAGTGGAACAGTCTTGAAGTGCTCAGCGCAATACCCAGAATTGTTCAAGCAACACAAGAAGAGTTTGTACCCCAAATGATCAATTTTGAATCTGTGGGAGGGGTTGATTTTAAAAAAGGTTGCTACCCCGGACAAGAAATTGTCGCCCGCAGTCAATACCGCGGTTCAATTAAGCGACGACTGCAGTTGGCCCACTTGGAATCAGGCCCAGATGAGCATGGCATATTGCCTGGTACTGAATTGTTTCACCAGGATGACCCAGATCAGCCTGCGGGGATGGTGGTTTTGTCCTCTGTTAACGCTGAAAAACCCAATTGGATCGACTTTCAGATCGAGTGCAAATTAGATGCGCTTGAACGTGGTGAAATTCGCCTTGGAAGTAATCAAGGACCTGTGTTAAAAATAGATACATTGCCCTATCCATTGTTGGAAATATAAACAGCTATGTGCCTTATTTTATTTGCCTGGAAATCACACCCTGACTACCCATTGGTAGTGGCTGCAAATCGTGATGAGTTTTACGAGCGTGATACCGATGGAATGGGATGGTGGTCTGAGCACCCACATTTATTGGCAGGTCGCGATCGTGCTGACGTATTAGGCAGCCCTGGTACATGGCTGGGCTTTACTAAGACAGGACGTTTTGCAGCACTTACCAATGTAAGAGCCCCTAGTGAAAAAACCCCGGATGCTAGAACCCGTGGCGAACTTTCTTTGATGTACTTGATCAATAAAGACCGCCCCACTGATTTCATACAAAATCATTCCAAACGATTCTCGCAGTACAACGGATTTAATTTATTGATGGCCGATTTAAGTGATCCCGCGAATGCAGAAATGCACTGGGTTAGCAATCGAATGATGATGGGGCAAAATATTCGCCCGAGAAAAGTATTTCCTGAGCAAGCCTTATCTCCAGGCGTTTATGGTCTATCCAATGCAATGTTAGATACACCTTGGCCGAAAGTGAATCATCGGATAGCTGCATTTGCCCAGGCTTTAGCAATGGATCAGGGGCAACTTAAAAATGCAGATCAATACCTGAAATTATTGGCCGATACCCATGTCGCAAGCGATCATGAACTGCCCAATACAGGGGTTAATCATGATTGGGAGAAAGCGCTCTCGTCAGCATTTATTAAAACCCCCTCTTATGGAACTCGCTCAAGCACCATCTTGCGTATTCGCAAAGACGGTCATTTTGAAATGGTAGAACGCCGTTTCGATGCAAGCGGCACCGTGGGTCATGACGTAGTCACTGGGGCGCTTAGCGCTGCACCCGGCTCTAATCTTTCGGTATAGATCTACTCTGAACGGTGATCGTCGTTCACCACCCTAGATCCATCTGCAGTGCGTGTGGCCAAACGCCTTAAGTATTTAAAAGTGCCAGTTGCCATGCAGCAAACTTCCCCTTGGTCGTTATAAAGCTTAGCCTCACAAAATGCCATGGTTGCTGTACGACGCACCGTATCTGCTTTTACCCGAAGTACGCCATTAGCTGCTTGCATGAAGTTATTCTTAAGTTCAATAGTCACTACACTCCGATCACTTGGGTCGCCTGATCTGGCTGCAACTGCCATCGCGACATCCATGAGAGTTAGTAAAACACCGCCATGTGCAACCTCCCAAGTATTGGTATGTTCTGGCTTAAGAGCTAGTAATATTTCCCCTTTTCCCATTTCAGCGCTTAAACAGCGAACGCCTAATAGCTTAAGAAAAGGGACATTTAATTCTTCTCCCAAATTGGCAAGCTGAGTTTGCGGATTAATTTGCACTTGTTTATTCATGGGTCAATTTTAGAGGCTTAAACGTCGTTTGTGAATTCCTCCTAGAATAGCGGAATATGGCCTTCACATTAACTGGCGACGATGCTTGCCAGCAGACACTTCCCACCACTATTCCAGACCCTTACTGGGTAGTATTTTCATCCTCAGCAGCTAGTCTCATTAACATTCCGCTGGCCGACAACGGCTTACCTCAAGACCAATCTTGGTTGGCACTGTTGGCGGGGAATGCACTCGATACCAATAATCATCAATTCTCCAATCCTATAGCTACGGCATATAGTGGCCACCAATTTGGCGTATGGGCAGGCCAACTTGGCGATGGCAGAGCAATTCTCTTGGGTGAGATTGCGGGTCAAGAATTGCAATTAAAAGGAGCGGGCAAGACGCACTATTCACGCATGGGTGATGGTAGAGCAGTTCTGCGCTCTTCCATACGGGAATTTTTATGT
>CAILON010000220.1 GCA_903835865.1 uncultured beta proteobacterium | reverse complement strand
TCATGAAGTCTCCAAGAAACTCTTTAACGCTCCAATATCCGGTTAAGCCGATGAGCACAATCAAAATCATCAATGAAATCATTGCCAAGGCGCCGGCGGGATTGTGCCCAAGGCCAGGGTGTTGGTTACCCGTTAACAAGGACTTAATGTGATGAATTGTTTCTGTGGGACCTTTAATAAACTGGCTAAAGCGAGCGTACCTAGTGCCAACTATCCCCCAAACCACCCTGAATAAAATAAGCGCAACTGCGGTGTACCCAAAAGCATAGTGAATCATTTGCTGGGCTTCACTCTCCGAGCTTAACCAAGCCCCTGCAAATGAAACCACCAAAAGCCAATGAAAGACTCTGACTGGAAAATCCCAAACTAAAACAGATTTTTTTGGATTAGATATATTCATTTTTTTGGTATTCGAATACTGTCTTCATCAAAGTTCCCTTTGGTGGCATCGGCATGGCAAGCGGAGCAATTGGCGGGGCTCTTTACTCCAGCCCTTTTCCATACATCAGATCTCACTTCATCGTGCTTGCGGATAAACCACGGGGCTTTAGTAATGCGATTCTCTGGGGCAAAAGCAGAATACTTTTGCTTAGTAGCGGCATTTTTAAGAAGCCATTGAGAAATTTCAGACTCAGTTTTTGCATCAATACTGGCATCTGTACCAAAGTGCTTATCAAGACCAGACATGATGTTTTGCCAATTCTTTTGACCTAATAATCCTGGCGGATATGCCATGTGGCAACTGGCACATTCAGCCTCATAAGACTTGGGCGCATCCGATGGCATGGTCATTTTGGCCGCCGAAGCTGGCATTGCTAATAAAGTCAATAATGGCAGGAGAAAGTAAGTTTTCATAAGCGCCTCATTTAACTGTCATCAACCAAGAAAGCACATCGGCTTTTTCTTGGGCAGTACATTCGCGTGCTAAGACATCGTTGCAATTACGCTTAAACCACTTTTCAACCTTAGCTTGATCAACAAATCGCTCGGCATTCACATTGGGTGACAAAGGCTTAATTACCTTGCCAGTAACAATATGTTTGGTGTCGTGATTGGGGGGATTTTCATGGCATGAAGCACAGCTCCATTCTTTACCATGCTTCGCATTAAAGAATTGCTCACCGCGAGTTGAAGAAGCCTTGCTAGATTGAGCTTCATATCCCTTTAATAATTCTGGTGGGGTTGCGGCAAATGCCAGCCCAATAAAACTAACAAATGCCAAAACTAAAACTATTTTTTTCTTCATGATGCCGTACCTTGCTTAACCTGTCTTTTAAGTATGGGCTCATTTAATGACTAAGCGGCGACATTGAAGTAATTATGTCTTTGCCCCTTGATATAGGTCAAAAGGTAGAGCCAAATGTTGTTTTAAACGACATCGCCTCAAATGAAAAAACCACCCGAAGGTGGTCTTGGTATTTCTTGGTGGCCAAGGGCAGAAATCGACCGAGGCCGAGGATGTCTTATCCTTAAGGCTTTAGCTGAGCTCTAATTTCACCGGGCTTGTTGGTGGCACTGTGAACATTGAGATAAAGATTGCCGCTCTTCAAACTTTGGAGCTGCGCATCCGTTAATTTGGCGCCAGCTGGGGCTGACCATACATTATCTGAAGTCTTGGTAAACGGCACGATGACGGGGCCATTTTGACCCATCGGCGCTTCGTGAATATGTGCCATAGTTCCCTCAACACCTGTCGTGGTGATAGTTCCAGATACTGATCCATCTGGAGCAACCATGATTGAGCCAATACCAGAAGCTGAAGTCATCACCGGCGGAACTTCTTGAGATCCAGCGAGAGTGACTTTCATTGACTGTGCTGAAGCAGCTAATGAGGCAATACCAACACATAAACCCAAAACAACTTTAGCTAAAACATGATTTATTTTCATCTTTTTCTCCTATCGGTTTAGTTCCGGATTCAGACTATCACATCTAGGTTAATGAGATATGTTGATGGGTTAAATTGGATGAAATGGGGTCTATCCGAGTCAAGCCATAAAGGAAAATACCCCAGCAAGTGGGCAATTGTGTATCTTGGTAGTCAGGGCAGAATTGGCCAGGACTGGGGATATTTCATCCCATTTCCAGTAAGCTGATGGCTTTCCATGTAAACATTTAAATGAATATTAATTCCGATTTTGCCCAGAAGTCAGTAATTAATACCTCGGACTTAGACTGGAACCTGTCACCTGTTCCGGGCATCGAAAGAAAATATCTTGATCGAATTGGCGATGAGCTTGCGCGAGCCAGTTCACTGGTGAAGTACAGCCCAAAATCATCTTTC
>CAILON010000219.1 GCA_903835865.1 uncultured beta proteobacterium | reverse complement strand
TCATCCACCTTGCTTGGGCTAGCTTCTGAAGGATTATCTTGGTTGCCAGTGAAATTAAATTCCTGACTTTGGACTACTGCTGCAGGCTTATCGAGGAAGGTGGTGACGAGAGTGGGGAAGGCCATCACCACAACGACCATGACCAGCTGCAGTCCTACCCACGGTAATGCACCCCAATAAATATCACTACTCTTTACTTCTTTTGGAGCTACGCCTCGCAGGTAAAAGAGAGCGAAACCAAAAGGGGGATGCATAAATGAAGTTTGCATATTGACACACAGCATTACGCCAAACCAGACTAAGGCTGCACTAGCTGCGGCCTGAGGGTTACCATTCATGGAGTCTAGTAATACCGGTGCAAGCAGCTTCACTGCTACTGGTGCAAGCAGGGGCACCACGATAAAAGCAATCTCAAAAAAGTCTAAGAAAAAGGCTAAGAAAAAGACAAAGAGATTTACAACAATTAAAAAGCCGATCCATCCACCAGGTAAATTTGAAAAGAGCTCTTCAACCCAGCGACCACCATCTACCCCTTGGAATACGACAGAAAAACAAGTGGAGCCGATGAGAATAAATACCACCATGGTAGTGATGCGCATCGTGTTTTGATAAGCCTGTTGAATTAAGCCCTTGAGATTGGGAATACTTGCTCTACGTAACCACGCTAAGAGGAGTGCGCCCATCGCACCCATGGCTCCAGACTCCGTAGGCGTTGCAATACCCGTCATGATGGTTCCTAAGACTAAGAAGATGAGTACTGCCGAGGGAATTATTCCCATCAGGCATTTTTTCCAGAGCGCCAAACCTTTGAGCGTGAGCTCACTTTCAGGAACGGCCGGTAAATAATCAGGACGAAAGCGGCTTAAAAAGAAGGTATAGAGGGCAAACAGCGCAATCTGTAAGAGGGATGGCCCCCAAGCGCCTAGATACATGCTGCCGACATCGGCGCTACCACTTTGGGTTTTGAGTTGATCGGCTAAAACAATCAGCACTAATGAAGGCGGAACTAATTGTGTAATCGTTCCAGAGGCCGCTAATACGCCTGTAGCGTAGCGCATGTTGTAGCCATAACGCATCATCACTGGTAAAGAGATCATGGCCATAGCGATCACCTGAGCGGCTACTGTGCCGGTAATGGCGCCCAAGATAAAGCCAACGATGATGACGGAATAACCTAGACCCCCTCGAATACGCCCAAAGAGCTGCCCCATAGAATCGAGCATCTCTTCGGCAAGGCCGCAGCGCTCAAGTATGGCGCCCATAAAGGTGAAGAAGGGAATCGCCAAAAGAAGATCGTTAGCGAGTACGCTGCCAAAGATACGTTGCGGAATGGCTTGCAAAAAAGACATCCCAAAAAAACCTTCGCTCATAGCGATCACAGAGAAGAATAAGCCCGCAGCCATCAAAGAAAAAGCTACCGGAAAACCGATCAACATAAAGACGACTAAGCCGCCAAACATCAATGGAGGCATCCACTCTAACGGAATCATTGAGGGGGCTTTTCGTAATGAAGGTCTTCAGGAGGCAAGGCAATTTCCCCCTTAAGAGCGCCGATGCGCTTGATGATTTCAGAAAGACCCTGCAGGCTCAACATAAAAAATCCAAAGGGGACTACAAATTTAATGGGATATCGGGCCATACCCCCAGCATTGAGCGAATGCTCCATCACTAACCAGGATGGATAAAAGAGGGTGGTCCATGAGAGCCAAGTAAACAGAATGCAGGCGGGCATGAGGAAAAAAATCAAGCCCAATAAGTCAACCCATAGGCGACCACGATCAGAGAGTTGTGAGTAAATTAAATCCACCCGTACATGCTCATTACGCTTGAGGGTGTAAGAGGCACCCAGCATGACGGCTGCACTAAAGAGATACCACTGAAGTTCTAATGGCCAGTTGTTGCTCACATCTAGGCCATATCGAAGCAGGGCGTTTGCGGCTGAAACTACGCAAGACAATAAAATCATAATGCTGGCCGCGCTACCCAGCAACTGATTGATGCGATCGATGCCTGCGGAGAGCTTAGACCAGAACCCCATGCACTTTAGAGATCTGCGCGACCTCTTTTAATGGCAGCAAGAACTTGTGATGGTGCAGTGCCCCCAGCATGTTGCCGAGAATGCACGGATCCATCTACTGTCAATAAAGCAAATACATCTTCGCTAATCAGTTCAGGGCGATTATCTAAACCGCAGGCAAAGCGCAGTTCTGGGAGGCTAAGATCGGTCAGCATGCAGTTTCTGCCAACGCAAGCCTTCACCGCATGGGCAACAGCTTCGTGTGCATCACGGAAAGTCATCCCTTTTTTCACTAAATAATCAGCCAAGTCAGTAGCTGTGGCAAAACCCTCTTCGGCTGCCGCTTTCATTACCTCAGCTTTAACTTCAATATGGGGAACCATATCTGCAAAGATACGCAGGGTATCTTGCACAGTATCTACCGCATCAAATAAAGGCTCTTTATCTTCTTGATTATCTTTGTTATAGGCAAGTGGCTGACCCTTCATGAGGGTCAGTAAAGATATTAAATCGCCATAGACACGTCCAGTCTTACCGCGAGCCAATTCAGGGACATCGGGATTTTTTTTCTGCGGCATGATCGAGCTACCAGTACAAAAGCGATCAGGCAGATCGATAAAGCCAAAGCGTGGACTAAGCCAAAGGATGAGCTCTTCAGATAGGCGGGAGACGTGCATCATCAAGATGGAGGCGAAAGCGCAGAACTCAATGGCAAAGTCGCGATCAGACACGGCATCTATAGAGTTATTGCAAATACCATCAAAGCCCAAAATACGCGCTACTTGCTCGCGATCAATTGGGTAGGTGGTACCGGCCAAGGCTGCAGCACCGAGTGGCAGACGATTAAAGCGAGCACGCAAATCCGCTAAGCGACTTGCATCACGGCTAAACATTTCGTAGTAAGCCATCAAGTGATGACCAAAGGTAATCGGCTGAGCCACTTGTAAGTGAGTATGCCCAGGCATGATGGTCGCTGCATGCTTTTCTGCTAAATCTAAAAGTGCAGTACGTAAGCTTTTCAAAGTGATGGCAATATCATCAACGCTGCCACGTAACCACAGGCGTAAATCGGTTGCCACTTGATCATTACGTGAACGACCGGTATGTAAACGTTTACCAGCATCACCGACTAATGCAGTAAGGCGTGCTTCAATATTTAAGTGAACATCTTCTAAAGCCAATTGCCAGTCAAATTGGCCAGACTCAATTTCACTCTGAATTTGTGCCATACCCTTTTGGATATCAGCTAAATCTTGGGCACTGATGATCTTTTGTGTTGCCAGCATTTCTGCATGGGCTAAGGACCCAGCAATATCGACCATGGCAAAGCGTTGATCAAAGCCAATGGAGGCTGTATAACGCTGTACAAGTTCGTCTACCGGTTCGGCAAAACGGGCCGACCAAGCTTGGGCTTTGTTGGCTAAGGAATTTTTAGATGAGCTCATAAACACAGTATATTGGTGTAGGTCTTTGATTATTTTAAATGTTATGTCCCAAACCCTAAATTCTTCTCCCCCATCCGCTACCTCGGGCTCCCCACAGCGCTTGGTAATTGCCTCCCGTGAAAGTCGCTTAGCCATGTGGCAGGCAGAACACGTCCGGGATTGCCTTAAAAAGCTCTACCCAGAGTGTGATATTCAGATATTGGGGATGACCACCCGTGGGGACCAAATTTTGGATCGAGCCCTCTCAAAAGTCGGCGGTAAGGGCCTATTCGTAAAAGAGCTAGAAGCTGCCCTAGAGGATGGGCGCGCTGATTTGGCGGTTCATTCCTTAAAAGACGTCCCTATGGTGATGCCAGAAGGTTTTGATCTAGCTTGTGTAATGGCAAGGGAAGATGCGCGCGATGCTTTTGTTTCTAATGACTACGCTAACCTGGAAGATCTCCCAAAAGGTTCAATTGTGGGGACCTCGAGCTTGCGTCGTGAGTCAGTGCTCCGCTCAAAATTTCCGCACATTGAGATTCAAGCTCTGCGCGGTAACTTGGATACCCGTATGGGTAAACTTGATCGCGGTGAATACCAAGCCATTATTTTGGCCGCCGCTGGATTAAAACGCCTTGGTCTAGAGAGTCGTATCAAAGCGTTTCTACCCTATGACCCCTACACTCCTGCAGCAGGTCAGGGTGCTTTAGGTATTGAGACGCTTAGCAAACATCCCAACATCAAGCAATGGCTGGCTCCTTTAAATGACATGCCAACTTTGTTAGCAGTGTCAGCGGAGCGTATGGTGTCACGTCAGCTAGGCGGCTCTTGTGAAGTGCCATTAGCCGCATATGCCTTGTGGGACAAGAACCAGATGCACATTCGATCTTTTGTGGCGAGCACTGATGGTAAGACAATATGCCTAGCTAATGGCAATGCAGTTGTTCAGACTGTTGAGGACGCCGAAGCCTTAGGCCTTGCCGTGGCGCAGGATTTACTGGCCCAAGGTGCAGCCGATCTTATTCCGCAAATTTCAAAATAAGATTTCATTGATCTTAGAACTATGAGCGCTAAAACAATCATTGTTACAAGGCCTAGCGGGCAAGCTCGCCAACTTATTGAAGTACTAACGAAGAGTATTGAGCTGAGTGGTGTTGCTAAGCGTGGCTTTCCTGAAATTTTGTCTTTGCCTTTATTAACTATCGTGCCAAAGACAGATGAAGCATTGGCTGACCATATTGCAAGCCTGTTGCAGAATGCGGACCTGGCTATTTTTGTTAGCCCTAATGCCATTGAATGCGTGATGCGCTTACTAGAGCGTGGTTGGCACGATTTTTCAAAAAGGATTATTCCTATCGGTGTAATGGGGGGAAGTAGCAAATCGGCACTACACAATCACGGAATCGGATTGGAAAAAGAGCCAACACCGATTGTGATGCCCCAGGATAACGAGCGGTGGGACTCAGAGGGTTTATGGCGCGAGCTGCAAAGCTTAGGCTGGAATTGGGAAAGCAAGAGAGTGGTTATCTTCAAAGGTGAGGGCGGGCGCGATTGGCTAGCCGATACTTTAAAAAATGCCGGTGCTCAGGTAGATACGATTTCAACTTATACCCGCGTGCCTTTGGATATTGATAACCCTGCATGGCAAGCCATTCACGACTTGGATTTTTCAAAATCCCTTTGGCTATTAACTTCTTCAGAAGCGGTGCGTTATTTAGGTAGCGTCATACAGGATCAATTTACCCAGAACTTCAGTAGCGCAAGCGCACTTTGCCCGCATCACAATATTGCTGATGCTGCTGAAGAGATTGGTTTTGGTGAAGTATTTACAACGGAACCCGGCGATGAGTCCTTAATCAAAGCCAGTTTGGCATGGCTAACACTCTAAGCTTTAGAGTAGCGCAGTAATTCTGGCAAGAAAATTTCATTTACTAGGATGGGATGCCCCTTTAATCGATAAAGGGTACGGCGCGCCCATAAGGGTGAGCTCAGTCCAGGGTAATTCTGAGAGCATTTTTTCCATAAAGCACTCTGTTTATCTAAACGAGCAATATCACGTAGCGGCTTTGGCTTGCAGAGCTTACGTTCTCGAGCAAATAACACTGCCCCCAAAGGTTTTTTACCTAGGCGCAAAATAGCGTGGTTACTGCCGCTAGAGCTTAAGGTGGGAATCACGCTATGCGCCATGACTAAAGGCGTGCCCTTGAAGCAGAGCAGAACTTCCCGCACGCGACAACGTCTAATCCGAAAATGAAAATAGCGACTTTCGTCGCTATTAAGTGATTGAGGGTAATCGCGCAAAACCTGAACTTCCAGTTTTTGACCAATTGCTTTCTCAATTTTTTGAGTGAGAGATCCAGTATCGCTCAGCCATGGCTGCCACTTTAGTGGCGCCCGATGAATTTCACCGGAACCGACTCGATTCCATGCAGAACGGAGACGATAACGGTGAGTCATTTTTAGCTGCCGCTAAAGTTTCTACGTTGTCCACCAGCTTTTGGTTTCGCAAAACGTGGACCAGCCGGACGTGAATCTGCTGAGCGTGCAGGACGTGAGTCAGCAGAACGCGCAGGACGTGAATCCGCTGAGTGTGCTGGACGTGAGTCAGATGAACGACCGCCACCAGTGCCACCACCACCGCCAAAGCGAGATTCGGAACGAGCGCCTGAGCCATAACGACTGCCACCACCACCGCCACCGGAGCGATTACCACCACCACCGCCGCCAGAGCGACCACCAGGACGACCGCCACCGCCACCGCCAAAGCTAGGTTTAGCTTGTGGCTCGAGGCCGGCAATGACTGATGCCACGATGTCTTGCTGTGTAAAGCGTTCGATATTGCGGATCTTAGCGCGATCACGATGTTCAACCAAAGTGATAGCAACGCCATTACGACCAGCACGACCAGTACGACCGATGCGATGGGTATAGTCCTCAGGTTTCATTGGCAAGCCAAAGTTAATCACGTGACTAATACGTGGCACATCGATACCGCGAGCTGCTACGTCAGTCGCAACCAATATCTTGGTGTGACCTTTACGCAAAGACTCAAGGCGACGCATACGCACAGCTTGAGGCATAGCACCGTGAAGGGCAGTTGCTTCATAGCCATTAGCGCGCAAGGCGTCAGCAATTTTTTCGCTTTCAACTTGAGTGCTTGCAAACACGACTGCTTGATCCAAAGTGGCATCTGCCAAAATGTGCTCGAGCAATTTATGCTTGTGTGACATGCTGTCGGCCCAATGTAACTTCTGTTCGATGTTGGCGTGTTTTTCACCTGCGTGAGCAAGTTCAATACGCTTTGCATCTGTAGTTAATGCATTAGCCAAAGACATAATCTTTGGAGCAAAAGTTGCAGAGAACATCAAAGTTTGGTTACGTCCAGCGCAACGTTTATCAATTGCCTCGAGATCATCCGCAAATCCCATGTCGAGCATGCGATCGGCTTCATCGATAACGAGTTGTTTGACATCATCAAGGCGAATAGCTTTGCTATCACACAGATCGAGTAAGCGACCTGGAGTTGCAACAACTAACAATGCACCTTTCAGAGCCTGGATTTGCTTGCCGTAAGGCATGCCACCCATGACGGTTGCAATACGGATACCTTTTAAGCCGCGAACTAAGTTCACTGCATCAGCGGTAACCTGTTGAGCCAATTCACGAGTAGGGCAGAGCACTAACACTTTAGGTTGTGCGCGACCTGGTACAGGCGAGTTGTTCGGGTTAGCATCGATGAGTTGATTAATCAAAGGCAATAAAAAGGCTGCGGTTTTACCGCTACCAGTTTGGCTGCTGACCAATAAGTCACCACCAGCTAAAGCAGCAGGAATAACCTGAGCTTGAACAGGAGTGGCTTGGGTATAACCCAGTTCAGCAACGTTTTTAAGAAGTGGCGCCGCGAGGGCGAAAGACTGGAAAGTACTTCCAGCGTGTTTTGAGTCTTGCGACTCTTGATTAGTTTCTTTAGAAAAAGTCATGCTATTACACATCCCCTTGAAGGGATGTCTCCGTATGTTGCACCCATGGTTTTAAAGGGTGCGATGGTCAAAGGCATCGACCATCAG
>CAILON010000218.1 GCA_903835865.1 uncultured beta proteobacterium | reverse complement strand
TTTACGTTGAAGAAGTCAGGATTGCTGTTAAAGCAAATTCTGGCATTAATACGATTGGCCAACTAGCAGGGAAGAAGGTTGCCACGACTACCGGAACCACTTCAGTACAGCTATTGCGTAAGCATGAAAAAGCCAATGGCGTCAATTTTGATGAGGTCTTTGGTAAAGATCATGCCGACAGCTTCTTGCTTCTAGAGTCGGGTCGTGCAGACGCCTTTGTGATGGATGGTTCTATTTTGGCGGGCAATATCGCAAACTCCAAGAATCCAAAAGATTACAAGATTGTTGGGGAGGTATTAAGTACAGAGCCAATCGCAATTATGGTTCGTAAAGATGATCCAGAGTTTAAAGCTGCCGTAAACGATGCGATTGCAAAAATTGTTAAGAATGGCAATATGCCTAAGCTTTGGAATAAGTGGTTCTTGCAGCCCATTCCGCCCAAAAATACCATTGTTGGTCTTGAGCTATCGCCAGCTACTAAAAATGCGTGGGCAAATCTTAATGACAAGCCTGCAGAAGATTATCAAAAGAAACAATAAAAATAAGTCCTCGAGAATGGTTGATGCATGTCCCTAGACTTAGGCGTATTTTGTAAAGGCACTTTAGATGGAGAGGTAGTGGATCACTGCTTCTCCGCTTTATTTGGCCTTGGCCAAAATGCAGATCCGAGTTATCTAGATTGGCTGATGAAAGCCTGGGGCTGGACCTTGGCAGTTGCTGGACTTAGTTTAATTATTGCCATCACTCTGGGTGCATTAATGGGCACCTTGCGTACCTTGCCAGCCAATACTGGTATGAATAAAGCTCTAGTTCGCCTTTCAACTATGTGGGTCGAACTTTTTAGAAACATCCCAATATTAGTTCAAGTTTTTCTTTGGTATCACGTTATCCCAGCATTTATTCTTCCATTGAAAGCGCTACCTTCTTACTGGTTGGTCAGTATTGCCCTGGGATTTTTTACATCTGCACGGATTGCTGAGCAGGTAAGAGCAGGAATACAAGCATTGCCAAGCGGTCAACGAATGGCGGCTACCGCTTTGGGCCTCACTACTTTTCAAAGTTATCGTTATGTCATTTTGCCAATGGCTTTACGAATTGTGATTCCTCCACTTACTTCAGAGTGCATGAATCTCGTTAAAAACTCTTCAGTAGCATTTGCAGTATCAGTACCCGAACTCACTCTATTTGCGATGCAAGCCCAAGAAGAAACCTCTCGCGGTGTAGAGATTTATTTGGCAGTTACTTTCTTATACGCTCTTTCGGCTTTTACAGTCAATCGGGTGATGGCATTGATTGAGAAAAAAACCCGTATTCCAGGATTTATTGCAGCGTCGGGCGATGTAGGATTGGCGCACTAAATGTTCAGCCTAGATCTAAGTTTTTATAACTGGGAGCTCTTCACGAGTTACATTTTGAAGGGATTGCTCTTTAGCGTTCAGTTAACAATCATTGCGACTGTGGGCGGTATCGTATTTGGGACTGCGCTTGCGCTTATGCGTCTTTCCGGTAGGTCTGCATTGGTTTATCCAGCTACTTTTTATGTCAATACCATGCG
>CAILON010000217.1 GCA_903835865.1 uncultured beta proteobacterium | reverse complement strand
TTCCACACCCTCGACTGGAAGCTTTTCTAGCAACAAGCCGCTTTCGGAAGAAGATCAAGAAACTCGTGCAAATGAATTGCTGCATGTTGCCAAAGGACATTTAGCAAGCGGCGCGAAAGACTTTGCAATTGACGTTCTTCGAGAAATTATCCGCTTATATCCGTCGACGCGGGCGGCAGACAAGGCGCGCTCAAGCTTAAAAGGGCGCTAGAAACAACACAGTAAATTTTCATCGTGCTTTACAAAATCAATTCTTGAGCGGATCAATACCTTCTTTAATCTAAGCCGTCTTGGTCATGTCGCACTTGAACTGCTCGTTGCTCCAGCTTTTCACCTCGCTGATCTCGAACCCAACTATCTCGAAACTCTGAATCAGTCTTAAGGCTTAATTCCAACACTTCAGTTTCTCTAAACTGAGTGGCAGCAGCCAGCATTGTCCAATCAACCGTGTAGCCCATTTCCTCAACTACTTTTTTGATATCTGAAATGGTCACTCTAAAATATTCCTTACGCCAGTTCATCTTGTTTACTTGCCCTAGTACAAACTGCTCATGTAATTTTCTTTCCAAACTTGGAGCGTCTGTTGTTGGAATTAATGCATGCACATCAAAATCAAATGGGACACTGGCATCGCTTAATTCATCAATACGATCCTGTGGCTCAGTGCGTCTCGTCTGACCAATTTTGTATATACCCTCACCAAATGAACCGATGTTTGAAATAATATAAACCGTGCCGTTCTTCACTAACTGCGCATTTGATTTGGCTCGCTCACGAATTTCTTCGAATTCTTTAAGTCTTGCGTCAGCATGCGCTAATTTTTCTGAATATTCGGCAGTCCTGGCAGAAACTTTTTGCTCCATTTCTTCGCGGAATCTTGCCTCATAGGCGACACGCTTCTCCTCGCTTACCCGCTTTAACTCCTCACTCAACTTCAATTCATAAACAGCTCGTTGCTCTAACTCTGCCTTTGCTTGAGCAGCCTGTATCAACTGTCGCTCATGAGCGATCTCTTCTTCTTTATTTTTGGACTCTTTTTCAATCCGTTCAAATTCACGTTGAGCTTTCGCCTCTTCGCGCATCTGTTCTTTCAGTTGCTTCTGCTCTTCGCGCTCCTCTTGCTTGATCTTCTGAACTAGAGCAGCCCATTTCAACTCCTCAAGCCTGGCCTTCAGATAGTTCGGCAGAATTCGCGCATTACGAAATGCAACACCTTGTTCATTCACAAGCAAAAAGGCGTCTTGCAACTTTTGAATCAATGTTCCAATGTTGTCAGTTTTGACATCAGAAAGAATGGCTTCAGCCTTGCCATTAAACGCATCAAGGACAAAATTAGCCGCCATCTCACTTCGTTCTTCATCTCCATAGTCACAGGTTGCGGCACCATCATCCCGAACCATTTGTCGTGAATAAGTTCTTGCAGCCTTTAGCTTTTGTCCAGCATCGGTATGAGCTGCTTCTTTAGCCAACTCGTCTAAAATTGATCGCGGAGGAACAATATATTGCGACCCATAGCCTTCGATCACGTTTCGCAAAGCTTCAACTTTTCTATTTAGACCAACCAAATTAATTTCTATCTCTTTGGCTTTTTCAACATTATTCTCTACGCTCTCCCAGTGTGAAATCTTATTAAAGCGAGCCTTCCATTGTTCAATTAATTGCGATGCTTGAGTTAATTTCTGTTTGGCTTGATCGCGAAGTGCGTTGTATGAACTTATAGCTTTATCCAGCTTGGATTTGAGTTGATTTTCACGTTCGACGACTGATCGAATCTGCTCAACTAAATCAATTTGTGCTTGTGAAGATTGCGCGACATCTTCCTTTGCGCGCGATAGCAATACGGCGAAAACTGCGGCGACTGGAGCACATACCAGCAAGAGGACTATAAGAATAATTTCTAGCCCGGACATTTATGCAATATATGTCTAAATTCAAATTCACGAACAAAGCTGTTGCTATGTGTGCCGAAACGCATCAGCAAGCACGCAACTCTAAGCAAAACCACAGTGCTTTACGCTGAAATTACTTCAACACCACGGACTGCGCACCAACGCCCCCACAGCATCACTTCGGCGCAATAGCCTCGCTCATTTCACTGGGCAAGAAAATACTCTGCGCATCAATGGCAATCCATCCTCCGTAGGGCTTCTCGTACTCGTCAATCAACAAGCACACAATTCCAATGCCCAGGCAAAATGTTGCGATTAAAACCAGCCGCATTTTGGTTGGCGCCACCGAGCCCATCAATGCGCAACTCATGGCAAGCAGCGTTGCGATAATGATCCAAAATCCACTGGGAGATTGCTCCATGGCAAATCGCAGACGCGATTCGCGCAAATGTTCCACAATGCCCAAGCCCGTCCACGTGCGGGTACTTAAAAATGTTCCACCAGTAGGGTTCAGCGCAAGACGCATTTGCGTCAACAAAATTCCAGCCTTCTCATTCAGTCGCGGTGTTGATTCACCCAACTGCGGCCATTCATGATCAATCACGTTCTGAACATATTCAACCGCAAGACTTTGCGCTTTAGCGCTTTTTTCGCCGTCATTCAGTTTGGCAAGAACGCTAAAGTCTTGATACATCAATCGACATTGCAGCGCCTCTTCAGTGGCAGATTGGATCGCGCGAATATAGTTCTCGCGCGCATCATTTAAGGTCAGCCCCAGCAAAAAACACAGCAAGCCAACTAGGCCCGCCACAAGACCATCCGCCAACTTTGGAATAGATGCGTCATTTGCCGCACGCCGCATGATTTTGTAGCCAATCACATTGGCCACAACACCAACAGTCACGGCCACCAAGCAGGTTCCCCCGTCAACCATGAACTCGCGCATTGTGTAACCAAAAATATTTAGGTCAGCGACGAAGATGGTTGTTGAAAGGTGCATCTGCGTTTCAGTTTACTGAATCACGCCGCGGCGGAATCATTTTCTTGCGCCGGCGGAAGCTCCTCAAGGCTGGTGATAAACATCACATCAATCTCCTCAATGGGACAGAAACGGCCTTGACCAAGTTGCGGACGGGCAATAAAGACTCG
>CAILON010000216.1 GCA_903835865.1 uncultured beta proteobacterium | reverse complement strand
CCAAAATAATTTGACGTCATTGATGTTGATATCGTTTTGTGCAAAGAGCCAATTTTCAGCAGTGTAATCGTCGGTCTTGCCATGAACAGGCAGACCTGCAAACGTGATTTGGCCTTTGCTATCACGTCGAACATAAATTTGTGCGCCTTGAAAATTCAACTCATGAAAATACGGTGTCAAATGGTAAAAGGAATTCCAGCTAAGTTCACCATTAATTTTCTGAATGAACAATAAAGGCTTGGATTTATCGGGGCCATTAAAACGAAGTCCTTCTAGCTGAAAGCTGGGTCGGATCCACGTCCAAGAGACTTCTAACTTATCCATGGAAACATCAGCACCAATTCGGGCGCTAATGAGTCTTTCAATAGATCCTTTGGATTTTTCTATTTGAGGCCAAAGTACAAAGCGAACTCCGAAATGGCCAATGACAAATAAGGCCAGCACGAAGCCAGCAAGAATATAGGCGCGCTTACGCCAAGCTTGGCCCGAACCAGGGGGGCGATTTCCAAATGCGCCCTTGAGGCGAGGCGGGATGATGTTTTCCAGCATGGGCTCTATTATCCGTCAGCCCATGGTCGACCGCCAAGCTTCTGCCTATCAAGTTCTAAGCTCGGATTAAGATGGGGGAAATGAATGATTTTTCACAACAAATCGAGTTTTTGCAGGAGCACTCAACTTATGCGCGCCGTTGGCTGAGTGCGCGTCCTCAATGGGTCGAGTGGTTGCGGGCCTGCGGACTGCAAAAAATTGATTTACAGGGTATTGAGGAATTACTGGCTGCCTGCAAAGTATCGTCTGATACGCAAGCTCAGGATGAGGCCGAGTTCATGGCCAATTTGCGCCTAGCCCGGCAGCGTTTAATGTTGTGGGTAGCGTTTCGCGATCTGAATGGCATGGCCAGCCTAGAAGAAGTAACTCATAGCCTTAGTTATTTTGCCGAAATGGCAGTTTCTGATTCGATTGCATTTATACGCACTGATCTACAAGCGCGGTTTGGACTGCCATGGAGCAAAACTACCGATTCTGAAATGCCGCTGATGGTGGTGGGAATGGGCAAATTAGGTGGGTTCGAGCTCAACCTTTCCTCGGATATTGACCTCATTTTTCTGTATGAGCATGAGGGTGAGACAGTAGGGGCAGAGAAAAGCCTTTCAAACCATGAGTGGTTTACACGCCTGGGAAAACGTTTAATCAAGCTTCTTTCGGAGCATGATGCCAATGGTTTTGTGTTTCGGGTGGATATGCGTTTGCGTCCAAATGGTGATTCTGGGCTACTCGTTTGTAGCTTAGACATGCTTGAAGAATATCTACTAGTTCAAGGTCGCGAATGGGAGCGCTATGCCTGGATTAAGGGACGCTTAATTGCACCTTTGCCCAGCTCCTCCTCCTATGTGCATTGCGAGAAAGAACTTGAGCAACTGATTCGTCCTTTTGTATATCGCAGGCATCTTGATTACGGCGTGATGGCTTCGATAAGAGATTTGCATGCGCAGATTCAGCTGGAGGCTGAGAAACGATCATCAGGTCGACATGGCCGTTCTCGTGATATTAAATTGGGACGCGGCGGTATTCGTGAGATTGAGTTTCTAGCGCAAATGTTTCAGTTAATGCGCGGTGGCACGGATCCTCGTTTTAGATTGCGTCCAACTTTGGGAGTGCTCAGTCTCATTAAGCAGTGTGGCATCTTGCCAGCGCAAGAAGTAGAAGATCTAAAGTCAGCTTATCTATTTCTTCGACGCCTCGAGCATCGTATTCAGGTTTGGGATGACCAGCAAACCCACTATCTTCCAGACGACGGGGCTGCGCGTCATCGCTTAGCTATATCGATGCTGGAGTCTGCCGGCTCAACGGAGGCTCATCTGTTGAAAGACCTAGAGCATCATCAAAATAAGGTCGCGCATCTTTTTGAAAAAGCCTTCTTGCTAGATGATGCTGTTCGCTTAGATCTTGCGCCTGTTGCGCTTGATTGGGAGCCAGATGCCAACTGTTTCCCGGAATCTTTACAAAGATGGCATGGTTGGGTTGATAGCCCAAAACAAAGACAGTTGCCTGAAAAAAGTCGCCTCATTTTTGATAACCTCATGTGCAAGGCGGCCGAAAATTTGCAGGCGGCTGGTGGCTCGCCGAGCGATGCGGACATCACCTTGTTACGCTTTTTTGATTTGCTAGAAGCGATTGCAAGGCGCAGTGCCTATTTATCAATCTTGGCTGAGTACCCTAGGGCGCTATTAAATGTCTTAGCTTTGTTAAAGTCTTCTCAGTGGGGCGCGCAGTATCTCACCCGACATCCCCATTTGCTGGACTACTTGCTCAATTCAAGAACTGAAAAAGCCTTAATTGACCACCCCCAAGAATATTGGGGCGATGTCAAAGCCAATTTAAATATGCGGCTTGATGATGTGATGGCAGATGGAGATGGATCAGAGCAGGCCATGGATATCTTGCGGGTCACACATCACACGGAAACTTTTATCACCTTGTTGGCTGACTTGGGGATTGGTGTAGAGCAAGCATTGTCTGTTGAAAAAGTTAGCGACCATCTTTCTGCTTTAGCAGATTTGATTTTGCAGGCCACCTTTGAGCGTGTTTGGCCAAGCGTAGCGACAAAGTTTGATTTGCCAAATGACTTTGTTCCTCCATTTGCTATTATTTCCTATGGAAAATTGGGTGGTAAGGAGCTGGGTTATGCCTCAGATTTGGATTTAGTCTTTCTGTTTGAGGCTGAGGAAACCGACTACGCCGCTGGTGAAATCTATGGGCTCCTTGCCAAGCGCATGATCAACTGGCTCACCGCCTTTACTGCTACTGGCAGCTTATTTGAAATTGATACACGCCTACGGCCCAATGGTTCGGCAGGCTTTTTAGTGACTAATGTCGAGGCATTTCGAAGGTATCAATTGCGAGAAGGTGATAACGCTGCCTGGGTATGGGAGCACCAGGCGCTTACTAGGGCGCGTTGTTCTGCGGGCAATGCGAAAGTCGGATTAGTGTTTGATGGTGTGCGCGCCGAAGTCTTAAGTCAGAGACGGAATGTTGACAATTTACGTAATGAAATTTTGGAGATGCGCCACAAGGTTCATGCAGGACACCCTAATCCGAGCGATGAGTTTGACTTAAAGCACGATGAAGGTGGCATGGTTGACATTGAATTCATTGTGCAATTCTTAGTCCTAGCCTACGCTCATCAACACCCTCAGTTGATTGGTAATCTGGGAAATATTGCTTTGCTGCGGATTGCGGGAGAGTTGCAGTTGATTGATCAAGCTAGCGCTCAATCCGTGGGCGATGCCTACCGTTTGCTGCGATCTAAACAGCACCGTTTACGTCTAGACGGTGCAGAAAAAACCCGTATTCCTCTCGAGAAAAATCCGGACATGATTCTTGCTAGGGATGCTGTCCTGGCACTGTGGCAGAAAATATTTCGAGTTAATTCAAATTAAATTTGATTTAGCCTAATAACTCACGAGCATGACGGCGTGTGGTATCGGTGATGGTCGCACCTCCCAGCATACGAGCAACTTCCTCTACCCGCTCTGTTCTTCCAAGTATTTCAACCTGAGACACAGTCTTATCGGCGTGTTGTGACTTGCTGACCT
>CAILON010000215.1 GCA_903835865.1 uncultured beta proteobacterium | reverse complement strand
GCATTAAGCCTGCGCCAGTAAATTCAGGAATCTTATTTGTACGTGTGGATACGCCGGAGCAATCCGTTGTTCCGGCTTCTGCCTTAGCTGTATGCGATACCCGTCTTGCCTCAGTGATTCAAAAAGATGGGGTACGTGTTTCAACCGTGGAGCATTTGCTATCTGCTTGTGCTGGTTTGGGACTGGATAACTTGCTCATCGAGTTGGATGGCGAAGAAGTTCCTATCATGGATGGTAGCGCCGCTTCATTCTTATTCCTTATGGAGTCGGCTGGTATTGCCGAGCAAGAGGCACAGCGGCAATTTTTAGTGATTAAAAAACAGATTGAAGTGCGAGAAGGTGACAAGCTTGCACGATTAGAGCCATTCTTTGGTTACAAGTTAGATTTCACAATCGACTTTAAGCATCCTGCCCTGGATAAAACTGGTCAGCGCTTCATTGTAGATTTTGCAGAGCACGCTTATCGAAGTGAAATTGGCCGTGCTCGCACGTTTGGTTTTGCGCACGAAGTTGAAGCATTGCGTGAAATGGGATTAGCCCGTGGTGGCAGTTTAGATAACGCAATCGTTTTAGATGAGCATCGTATTTTGAATAACGAAGAGCTGCGTTATGAAGATGAATTTGTGCGCCATAAAATTTTGGATGCCATTGGCGACTTGTATTTAGTAGGGCACCCAATTGTTGGCGCTTATGTGGCCGAAAAATCGGGACATGCTTTGAATAACGCTTTATTGCGTAAGCTGTTAGAAGATCCAAGTGCCTATGAAATTTGCACTTTTTCTATCAATAAGGCCCCCGAAGCCTATTCTCAAGAGAGTCAACCCCTCTTTTTCTGAGAAATTCCTCTCAATTATTTAGGTTTATTTTGTAGTAATTTCTCAACTGCTTTGCGCAGACTTGAGTCAGGTGCTAATTTTTCGAGCAATCCCTGCCAAGAAGATCTAGCCACCTCATTAAAACCAGTCGGTTTTTGCATTGCTCCGGCATCAATGCGGGGTTTGACTTCCCAACTTGCTGGCGCTGGCTTCAGTTGTACTTTAATCGCACTGCAGACCATACCATTTTTAGCTAACTCATTGATTAGGCTAGGTAAAACTTGTTGAAGACGGCTCGCAATGCTAGCGTTGCTCACTAGCAAAAATAACTCGTTTTGGGTGCCTTGACGCCATCCAGCTTCTATTTTTTGACTAAGATGCCCTAATTCGAGCGCTGTTAAGGCCCGAGTCAGAGTGGATTTCAGTTTCGCTAGATCTTGGGTCTTTGCCAAAATACCCCCCAAGCCTTCAGATTCACGAAGGTAATCCACCCATTCATGGGCAGTTTGCTGGCGTTTCGGTTTAGAGGCAAAGTTCATAAAAAATGGGTTGCGGGTGATAAACTCAAGGACTTCATTTTCTTCAATATCCCATGGTAATCGGTCTTCTAAAAACCCTGGTCGGCAGTCGTAACGACCGCCTCTTAAAACAGTATCGCAAAGTGGTTGCCAAGGTTGGCGCTTTCGAGCCTAGCCTTCAAGCTTTGGATGATGCTGCACTGGCCGCAAAAACTGAGCAATTTAAAGCGCGCTTAGCTGCTGGCGAGTCGGTGGACGACATCGCCCCTGAAGCATTTGCGGTTGTGCGCGAAGCCAGTGTCCGCGTCATGAAGATGCGTCATTTTGACGCCCAGATCATCGGCGGCTTTGCTTTGCATCAAGGCAAGATCGCTGAAATGGGTACTGGCGAAGGAAAAACCTTAACTGCTACGCTTCCAGTGTATTTAAATGCACTCACTGGTAAGGGCGTGCATGTAGTTACTGTGAATGATTACTTGGCGCAGCGTGATGCTGAGTGGATGTCTAAGTTGTATAACTTTTTGGGTATGCAAGTAGGGATCAATCTCTCGCAGATGGATCACACTACAAAGCAAGCAGCATACGCAGCAGATATTACATACGGCACAAATAACGAATTTGGATTTGATTACTTGCGCGATAACATGGTGCAAGATTTAGGTCAGCGTGTGCAACGTGGTTTAGCTTACGCCATTGTTGACGAGGTCGATTCGATTTTGATTGACGAAGCGCGTACGCCATTGATTATTTCTGGCCAAGCTGATGACCATACAGATCTGTACCTCAAACTCAATTCACTTCCTTCCTATTTGAATTTGCAAATCGGCGAAGAAAAAGCTGATGGAACTGGTGTTGAGAAGCCTGGTGATTATTGGGTTGATGAAAAGTCTCAGCAGGTTTATTTGACTGAGCAAGGTCACGATAAGGCTGAAACTGTGTTGGTGGAGTTGGGAGCCTTAAATGATGGCAATTCCTTATATGCTCCACAAAATATTACTTTGATGCACCATGTGTACGCTGCCTTGCGTGCTTACTCCTTGTTTCACCGTGATCAACAATACGTAGTGCAAAACAATGAAGTCATCATCGTTGATGAATTTACTGGCCGCTTAATGCAGGGCCGTCGTTGGTCTGATGGATTACATCAAGCAGTAGAAGCTAAAGAAGGCGTGCCGATTCAGAATGAGAATCAAACCTTAGCGACGATTACTTTTCAGAACTACTTCCGCATGTATGGGAAGTTGGCTGGTATGACCGGGACTGCCGATACAGAAGCATACGAATTCAAAGAAATTTACAACCTTGAAACCGTTGTGATCCCGCCAAACAGAATTAGTCAGCGCAAAGATCGTCAAGATCAGATTTATAAGTCTTCGCGCGAGCGTTATGACGCCGTGGTTAAAGATATTGAAGATTGCTATCAACGTGGGCAACCAGTGCTCGTAGGTACTACTTCGATTGAAAACTCGGAATTGATTGCAAAACTGCTTGATCAACTCAAAATGCCGCATCAAGTTTTAAATGCGAAACAGCATGAGCGTGAAGCAGAAATTATTGCGCAAGCAGGGCGCCCTAAGATGATCACGATTGCTACCAATATGGCAGGTCGTGGAACGGATATTGTGCTTGGCGGTAACGTAGGCAAGCAGTCCTCTTTGCTCGAAGCTGATCCAGCTTTATCTGGTGAAGAGAAGGCCGCTAAGATCAAGGGACTTCAGGATGAGTGGCAAAGTATTCATGATCAAGTCTTGGCTGCTGGCGGTTTACACATTATCGGTACCGAGCGGCATGAAAGTCGCCGTATTGATAACCAGTTAAGAGGCCGTTCAGGTCGTCAGGGTGATCCAGGTTCGTCCCGTTTTTATCTTTCTTTAGATGATCCCCTCTTGCGTATTTTTGCTGGAGATCGCTTGCGCGCTGTGATGGAGCGCTTGAAGATGCCTGATGGTGAGCCCATTGAGGCAGGCATGGTGACTCGTTCCATTGAGTCAGCGCAACGCAAAGTAGAGGGCCGTAACTTCGATATTCGTAAGCAATTATTGGAGTACGACAACGTTGCCAATGATCAGCGTAAAGAAACCTATCGCCTCAGAAATGAAGTTTTAGAGAGTAGTGATGTTGGGGAGTTAATTACTAATCTGCGTGAAGACGTACTTCGCACGGTATGTTCTGTTTATGTGCCACAAGATTCCATGGAAGAGCAGTGGGATTTAGCTGGCCTGGAAAATGCACTGGCAAGTGAATGGGGTCTCTCCCTTGATTTACAGAAATGGGTTGAAAGTGCTGAGACAGTAGAAGATGCTGAGATCATTGAGCGCGTATTGGAAGCATCTAAAGCAACATATGATGCCAAAGTCGAATTAAGTGGCAGAGAGTCGTTTGCTGGCTTTGAGCGTTCAGTCCTTTTATATAGCTTAGATACCCATTGGCGTGAGCATTTGGCTGCCTTGGACCATTTGCGCCAAGGCATTCATTTACGTGGCTATGCTCAAAAAGATCCTAAGCAAGAATACCGTCGCGAAGCCTTCGAGTTGTATGGTGAATTCTTGGATGTGATCAAGAACGACGTTGTGAAGAGCATCATGACTGTCCAAATCCGGAGTGCTAGTGAGCTAGATGAAGCCTCTGAATCCTTGAATGAGGATTTGGCTAAGTTATCTGATCTGCAGTATCAACATGCGGATGCAGACACTTCTATTTCCAGCGCTGCAGACCTCGCTGAGGTGGAATTAACTCCAACACCTTTGCGTGCAGGACCTAAGGTTGGTCGTAATGACCCATGCCCTTGTGGCAGCGGTAAGAAATATAAGAATTGTCACGGTGCACTCGCCTAACTGGCGGTAATACTGATAAAGCACCATGGGGGCCTAGCGCCCCCATTTCTTTTGGTGAACCATACCGCTTCTAGGGCTTTCCCTAGCTATGCGCCATCTGATTTTTCGTTGAATATCTTCTTCTATATGCAAAAAATTGCATTTATAAGCAAAAGGAATCGGCATGCAAAAGTCACTGCACATCAACGCGGATAAGTGCACTGGTTGTCTTCAGTGTGAAATGGCCTGTAGCTTTGAGCATTACGGGATCTTTAATACCTCCAAATCTCGAATTAAGGTATTTGAATTTCATAAAACCGGTAAAAAAGTTCCCTATACCTGCACTCAGTGTGATGAGGCCTGGTGTCTTCAAGCATGCCCAGTAGATGCTATTCGAGTTGATTTGATAACTGGTGCCAAAGTTGTTTCAGATGACACTTGCGTTGGTTGTAAGGTCTGCACAATTTCTTGTCCATTCGGAACGATTAATTATGTGCAAGACACTGGCAAAGTGCAAAAGTGTGACCTCTGTGGAGGAGATCCTGCCTGTGCGACTGCTTGCCCAACTGGAGCTATTACTTATGTAGATGCTGATTGGACTGGTTTGGACAGGATGCGTGAGTGGGCCGACAAGCTCGGCAATCAAGATAACGCTAACTAATAAAGTATAGGAAAAATATCATGTCATGGGCTGGAAAACTTCTACGCGTTAACTTGAGCAAGGGCACTTGCCAATCTGAACCACTCAATATGGAGTGGGCTAAAGAGTATTTAGGATCAAGAGGTTTAGCTTCTAAATATTTGGTTGAAGAGTTGGATCCCAAGGTTGATCCACTTTCTCCAGAGAATAAAATTATTTGGGCTACTGGCCCCTTAACTGGAACGATGGCTTCTACGGGTGGCCGCTATACAGTGGTTACTAAAGGTCCTCTGACTGGTGCGATTGCTTGCTCAAATTCTGGGGGCTATTGGGGTGCCGAATTAAAGATGGCTGGTTGGGATATGGTGATCTTTGAAGGCAAGTCACCTAAGCCAGTGTATTTATATATTGAAAACGATAAAGCAGAATTACTTGATGCCTCCGATCTCTGGGGTAGATCAGTTTGGGAGACTGAGCCTACTATCAAAATCAAACATCAAGATCCACAGATCCGCGTGTCATGTATTGGGCTCGCTGGTGAAAATCAGGTCTTATATGCCGCGATTGTGAATGACTTACATCGTGCTGCAGGCCGTTCTGGTGTTGGCGCTGTGATGGGTAGCAAAAATTTAAAAGCGATTGCAGTCAGGGGAACCAAAGGCGTTGGGAATATTAAAAATCCAAAAGCATTTATGGCAGCTACCACCGCAGGAAAAGCTGTATTGGCTGGTCATGCCGTGACTGGGCAAGGATTGCCAACTTATGGAACCCAGGTACTCATGAACGTGATTAAT
>CAILON010000214.1 GCA_903835865.1 uncultured beta proteobacterium | reverse complement strand
CCCACGCAAAGTGAGCGATTGCCCGATGCTCGCAGCACCAGCAAGCGCTGCAGTAATCCCCGGAACCACTTGAACTTCAATTCCGGCACCTTTGAGAGCGCTCAACTCTTCGTCAGCGCGTCCAAAGAGCATGGGATCGCCGCCCTTGAGGCGTACAACAGTTTGGTATTTGTAAGCAGCGTCTACTAAACGCTTATTAATAAAATGTTGTGCAGAAGACAGTTTGCCGCAACGTTTACCTACGGGCACTAAAGTAGCCTGTGGGCAAAGCGCCAGCATTTCTGGTTCTACTAAAGCATCATGAAAAACAATATCCGCCCGCTCTAGTAACTTTGCGCCACGAACGGTAATGAGATCGGCGGCCCCAGGGCCAGCGCCGACCAAATAAACTTTACCGAGAGTGTTGTTTAGCTTATTCACTTTATTTACTCTAGGCATTCAAAAGAGAACGTTTGCCACGCCAGCTATTTTGGGTAGTGACAGTAAACAAATCAAATTGATTTAAGCCAACTTCCAGGTTTTGATCTGGACGTAATTCAAAACTATCAAAGCCAACACGAGCGCCTTGCAGTAATTGATCAATTAAGACATCGCCAATCGCTCGAATCTCACCCTGCCAAGCTAAGCGATCACGCAATAGGGCGGCAGTGCTAAAACTTCTGCCATCCCTAAAGATTGGGAAATGGGCTGCGACGATAGGCCATACCTTTTTGCCCGCTTCAATCATGTCTGCGTGCTTCAGAATATCTTCGTCGGCAGCAAACCAAACGCCGATTTCACCTTTGTGAGCGCGCTCAATAATGTCAGCATTTTTATGATGTGTAATCCACCAATGAAAGGGTACTAAGACCTTATGGGCGCCATGCTCTAAATCCGGAATACCACCTTCATCTTGCTCACCATTCCAGACTTGCCATTCATTTGCAGCAAGCGATGGCTCACCATCTTTTGGAAAGCGAATCACTTGAGGATTAAATTGGGAACTCATTGCAGTAGTCATGATGCGCTTGCTTCTGCTAAATCTTGTTTGGCGACCTTTGAGCGAGCATTTTTGTATGCAGCCTCTTTAAACGGAGACACTCCCAAGCGTCGATAGGTCTCAATGAAGGATTCATCTTCGCTACGTTGCCCAACATAGGTATCAATAATGCTGGTCATCACATTCGGAATTTCATCAGCATAGAAGGAGGGGCCAATCACCTTACCAATAGCAGCATCGTTGCCTTGTTCACCGCCCAAGGTAATTTGATACCACTCTTCACCGTCTTTATCGACGCCGAGAACACCAATATTGCCAACGTGATGATGACCGCAAGAGTTAATGCAGCCAGAGATATTGAGGCTAATGTCGCCGAGATCATATAAATAATCTAAATCATCAAAGCGTTCTTGAATCGCTTTAGCAATAGGTAATGACTTGGCATTGGCCAATGAACAGAAATCGCCACCAGGACAAGCAATGATGTCGGTGAGTAGGCCAATATTCGGCAGAGCAATTTTTTGTTTCTTGGCTTCTTCCCATAGAGCAAAAAGTTGGGTTTGATCTACGTCTGCTAAAACTAAATTTTGTTCATGGGTGACGCGTAGCTCTCCAAAGCTAAATTGATCAGATAAATTGGCAATCGCATT
>CAILON010000213.1 GCA_903835865.1 uncultured beta proteobacterium | reverse complement strand
TTTTTATCTGCTGCTTACTAGTAGCCGGGGCAGATGTTCAGGCACAAGAAATTGAAGCGCGCGCGTATTCCAATGCCCCGATTGGGATTAACTTTGTCAGTGCTGGCGTTGGTCAAGCTACTAGCGGAACCTATAAGCTCACTACTGAAGCAGTCAGTTTTACGCGCATTATTGATGCTTGGGGTCAGTCCGGAAAACTTTCCATTGTGTTGCCCTATGCCGAGCTGACTGGTACAGGAAAGCTTGGTAGACAAACCATTAACGCATCCTCTGAAGGCCTTTCAGACCCCCTGATTAAGGCCTCAATCAATCTTTATGGTGCGCCAGCTCTTACACTGGATCAGTTTAAAAACTATCAGCAAGATCTCATCATCGGCGCTAGTCTAGCCGCCTCAATTCCCTGGGGTGAGTACAACAGCCAACAAATGCTCAATGTTGGTGCTAATCGCTGGTTCATTCAGCCTGGTGTTGGCGCATCTCAAGCCATAGGTCCATGGCGACTTGAATTGGCTGGAGCAGCAACAATCTACACCAGCAACAGTAGCTTCTTAGGTGGCAATACGCTCTCGCAAAACCCAATCTATTCGACCCAAACACACGCAATCTACTACTTTCCGAATACAGCATGGATTTCTGCTGATGCCACCTATTACTTTGGGGGGCAAACGTTTTTGAACGGCAATCCTGTTGGTGGCACCCAAGAAAATTGGCGTTTTGGTGCTACCTTTTCCTATCCACTAGACCAACGAAACTCCATCAAAATCTATGGCAGCACTGGAGCCTACTCGCGAACCAATAATAGCTATGATTTGATTGGAATTTCCTGGCAATTTCGCTGGGGTGCTGGAATGTAAGCATTCTGGAAGTTGTATCGCTACAATCTCCTTAAATACCAATAGTTATCTTTACTATTGAATAAAAACATAGCTATAGAGACAAAGAGACAATCATGAGTTCAAAGCCCAAAAATCAATCTGATCAAAAACCTGAAAGCGGCTTACGCAAAGGCCTAACGAGTTACGGAGATAAAGGCTTCTCTTTATTCTTACGTAAAGCCTTTATTAAAGGTGCTGGATATACCAATAGCGCACTAGATCGTCCGGTGATTGGCATCATCAATACTGGCAGTGCATTCAACCCTTGTCATGGAAACATGCCGCAACTGATAGAGGCTGTAAAACGGGGAGTCATGCTTGCCGGGGGACTGCCGATGGAGTTTCCAACAATCTCGATTCATGAAAGCTTTGCTGCGCCTACCAGTATGTATCTTCGCAATCTTATGTCGATGGATACTGAAGAAATGCTCCGCGCTCAGCCAATGGATGCTGTAGTGATGATTGGTGGATGCGATAAAACGGTTCCCGCTCAGATGATGGGCGCTGCTTCTGCAGGCCTTCCAGCAATTCAATTAATCACCGGCTCTATGCTGACTGGCTCACATCGTAACGAACGTGTTGGAGCATGTACCGATTGTCGTCGTTACTGGGCTAAGTTTCGCGCAGATGAAATTGATGAGATTGAAAAAGATGAAGTCAATGATCAACTGGTTGCCAGTGTAGGCACTTGCTCAGTCATGGGAACCGCTAGTACGATGGCCTGCATTGCTGAGGCACTTGGCATGACAGTGCCTGGTGGCGCCACTCCGCCTGCCGTCACTGCTGACCGCATTCGTATTGCCGAAGAAACGGGTACTTGCGCCGTACAAATGGCAAAAGATGGTCTCACCATCGATAAAGTGCTTACTGCAGATGCTTTTGAGAATGCCATGCGTGTTTTGCTTGCCATTGGCGGCTCGACCAATGGCATTGTTCATCTTGCTGCCATTGCTGGGCGTATGGGCCTCGAAATTGATTTAGATGCACTAGATAGAATGGGTAATGAAACGCCCGTTCTCGTAGATCTGAAACCTTCTGGCGATCACTATATGGAAAACTTTCATGATGCTGGCGGTATGACTACCCTACTTCGTGAGTTAAAGCCACTGCTGAAATTAAATACCATGACGGTAACGGGCAAGACCTTGGGCGAAGAAATTGATGGGGCAGCTCCAAGCTTTAAGCAAGATGTTGTCCGTAAATTTGATAATCCCATTTATCCACGAGGCAGCATTGCAGTGCTTCATGGAAATCTAGCACCCGGTGGCGCAATCATCAAGCAATCCGCTGCGAATGAAAAGCTGATGGAACATACTGGCCGTGCAGTCGTTTTTGAAAATGCCGAGGATCTGGTTACGCGAATCGACAGTCCTGATTTAGACGTTACTGCAGATGATATTTTGGTTCTCAAAAATATTGGGCCAAAAGGTGCTCCTGGTATGCCAGAGGCTGGGTATATTCCCATTCCTATGAAGCTTGCACGTGCAGGTGTAAAGGATATCGTACGCATCTCTGATGGTCGTATGAGCGGCACTGCTTTTGGCACCATCGTTTTGCATGTCACTCCAGAATCCGCCATTGGCGGGCCTTTAGCACATGTGCGCAATGGTGATCAAATTCGCTTGAGTGTTAAAAATCGTGAGATTAGCCTACTGATATCTGATGAAGAATTAGCTAAACGTGCTCAAGAAAATCCAATCACCTCTCCTACTGCTGAACGAGGCTATCAGAAGCTATTTTTAGATACAGTGATGCAAGCCGATAAGGGTGTGGATTTTGATTTCTTAAGAGCAGCCAAAATGATTGGTAAAACGCCTAGGAATTAATTTCTGAGTAATTAATAGGCGCTTGGGTCGATGCGATGCATTTCGCCTTCGATCCATGTTTCAACTTCTGCCTGGATTTGTTCTTCAGTCTTACCTTGAACTGAAATTGCTGGGCCAATCGATACCGTTACGAGCCCTGGATATTTTCTAAAGCTATTGCGTGGCCATACATTTCCGGCATTTTGTGCGACCGGAATAATGTCGGTATTGGTTGCAATAGCAAGGCGAAACCCCCCTTTACGATAAGGCCGATACGAACCCACTGGAGTACGTGTACCTTCTGGAAAAATGACGATCCATTGACCTTGAGCTAAGTGCCGTTTTCCTTGTACAGCAACTGTTGAGCGGGCTGCCTCGCGATCACCACGATTAATCGTAATCATTTCTAAAGACGCGAGAACCCATCCAAAAAATGGAAGCCACAATAACTCCCGTTTTGAGACAAAGCATAAGGTTCTTGGAAATAGGTAGGGATAAACGATTGTCTCCCAAGCAGACTGATGTTTACTGAGCAAAATCATCGGTCTAGCACCGCATTCCTGTATATGCTCCATACCTATTACACGATACTGAATGTTACAAACTTTATCTAGCATCCATAAGTTTATGAAACTCCAGTGACGAACTAATGCATAGCGTTGCTCAGAGTTCGTAAATGGAGTGATTACTAAACATAACACCGCTGAGGCGATCGTGATCGGTACTAAGTACAAATAAAACAGAAAGGAGCGAATCAATATTGACATTAATCTCTTAATTCACGTCGCAAGATTTTTCCAACATTGGATTTTGG
>CAILON010000212.1 GCA_903835865.1 uncultured beta proteobacterium | reverse complement strand
ATACCAGTTCTCGCGGTAATAGATCAGGCGCTGAGGAGAGATCTCACGCGTCGTGTCCTCACCCTTACCTTTAGAGTAGTAGGCAATCTCAAGTCGATTTCGCTTGAGTAGGGCGGCGCCAATCTCAGAGAAGTTCTCAATTGAGTTTTTACGAGAACCCATACCAATCACTTTGATGCGTTTGCGTAATTCTTTTGCAGAGGTTTCGCTTTGACCCAAAATCCCATCAATGATTGCCGTTAAGGGTTCAATGTGTGGGCCAATCAAACCGCCCTGATCAAGAGAGGAAAGTAAGTGCTGCATCAACACCAGGGCAGTGGCCTCTTTTTCGGAGAACCATAAACCGGGCATTTCAATCTTGTTGACTTCATCTGGAAATTCAAACTTATAACCACCTAAGAAGCGGTCATACTTGATGGATGCCTTCAGACGATCGCGCAAGTAATCTAAATCACGCTTAAAAGTAGCTTTAGAAATTTCAAGCTCATCTAAGAAGTCATCGATGGGTACACATTTTCGCTGCTGAATCATGTACTTGATGCGGTGCAGACGCTCCATATCGCTCATATAAACCCCTTAAAAGGCTAAGAAAGAACCAAAACAAGCTATTTAATACATTTATTGTTTTTAGTACTTTATTCAGTTTAAGGCTCATTTAATGAGCTAGCAAGGAATTAATCTACTGATATGCAACAAAACAGTAAACAAAGGGGCAGAGGCCAAAAATGATCAAATTTATCGGTATTTTCTTGATGTTTCTCAGTTGGGCAGCTTCATCTGATGGAACTAGCCTGAGCTTGGTGCTCTGGTTCCTGTTTGGTCTATTCCTGGTCTGTAGCCAGGGCATCTTTAGTCACATCATGTTTACCCAGCGCGAAAAGGTAAGAGCGCAATACAGGAGAAGAAGATGACAGCAAATCTACCTAAGCTTAATTGCTCGGTTGGAGATCTAGCAATTACCGTGAACTGCAAGATTCCTGAAAACCTTGGCAATATTGTGCGCATTATTTCGTCTGGGGGATTTCAGGAGTGGCAGGGCTATAGCGAACCACTCTACACCTGGAATGTTGAAGTGGCCACTGAAGGTGGTGCGCTATTTTACGAAGGGGAAGATGGGATTGAGTCGTATACATCAGGACCAGCTCCTGATATTTACCTCAGGCGCTTAACGCCACCGCAAGGCTATCTCATGGAGGAGTTTGTTGACTCAGAGCAGTTACAAATGAATTTTCATGAAGTCGATATGGTGGAGAGCGAAATCAATGTCTAGAAATGGTCACATACCCATGCGCTGCGAACTGGGTGGGACAGCCATCATTGTGAATAGTAAATTCTCGATCAACCGCGGCATTATTGTGAAAGTCATTGAGCCGATGGGCCTGATGCATTGGCCTGATATCGATTGGGGTGTAGTACCGGTATGGCGTGTGCAGGTACTTTGTAGAAAGAGCTCCATTCGTTATCACCTTCCCAGAAAAGGAGAGTTACGTAAAGAAAAGATTGGCTTGGTTCCCGATCGATTTTTGTGTTCACTCACTCCCTTAACAGGGCAGATGCGTTTTGAGTTCGAGGACTATGAGCCCGAGCCGAACTTAGAGCCCATGGCTTTGTAGTACTAGGTATGACCCAGCCATTGGTTCAATT
>CAILON010000211.1 GCA_903835865.1 uncultured beta proteobacterium | reverse complement strand
CTGCGTTAACTCCAGCAATTCTTCTACTTGATCATTGTTTTTAGTGATCAATCGCATCTTTAAAGGAATGTGGAAAGGTTTTTTCTCAGGCTGACCAGGGCTTGGCGCGCAACTTTGTGTCAATGTGAGATGAAATTGCTTTTTTGCGGCGTCATATTGTTCTTGAACCCTGACCCGCGGGGTTCCTGCCTGGCTATACCAATTTCTAAACTGTGAAAGATCCCGGTCATTAGCGTCAGCCATGGCTGCCAAGAAATCATCGCAGGTCACAGCCTGGCCATCATGGCGGTTGAAATACAAGTCCATGCCCTTACGGAACCCATCCTTGCCCAATAGGGTTTGGTACATCCGCACGACTTCCGATCCCTTTTCATAAACGGTAACAGTATAAAAATTATTAATTTCTTGATACTCATCTGGCCGGATTGGGTGCGCCATTGGACCCGCATCTTCAGGAAACTGTAATTGACGTAACAGTCTCACATCCTCAATGCGCTTTACAGCCCTGCCAGAATCACTGCCCATTTGATCTGCTGAAAACTCTTGATCCCTGAACACTGTCAACCCTTCCTTGAGGGATAGCTGAAACCAGTCTTGGCACGTCACGCGGTTGCCTGTCCAGTTATGGAAATATTCGTGCGCAACAACGCTTTCGATATTGGCAAAGTCAGCATCAGTAGCAGTTTCTGGTTGCGCTAAGACAAACTTGGTATTGAAGATATTCAAACCCTTGTTCTCCATCGCGCCCATATTGAAGTCACCCACTGCAACAATCATGAAGCGCTCAAGGTCTAACTCCAAACCAAAGCGTTTCTCATCCCAATGAATAGAGGCAATCAAGGAATCCATGGCATGTCGCGTCTTAGGCAGGTCATGTGGCTCAACCCAAATCTGGAGTAGCTTTTTAGCACCACTACTCGTGGTAATAGTTTCCTCAATACACTCCAACTTTCCAGCCACTAAGGCAAACAAGTAGGATGGCTTTGGAAATGGGTCTTCCCAAGTGGCGCTATGCCAACCATTGGGTAATTTTTCTGTACCGAGCAAGTTGCCGTTGGATAACAAGACTGGGCATTCTGCTTCACGTGCACGCAAAGTTACGTGATAGCGCGCCATGACATCAGGCCGATCTAGAAAATAAGTGATTTTTCTAAAGCCTTCTGCCTCACACTGCGTAAAGAAATTACCATTCGAAACATACAGCCCCATTAAGGTCGTATTTTTATTGGGCTCACAAACGCAAATCATCTCAACCGTAAATCTATCTTTACCATCATTAGGTAAACCATGAATCGTCAGGGTTTCAGGAGTCAATTCAAATTGACGATGAGCCTCGCCATTAATGCGAAGGCTGACAAACTCAAGTTCCTGCCCTACCAGCACCAAAGGGGCGCCAACTTCAAAACCAAGCCCTGGAAGAACCTCAATACGACTCTTCACAATGGTTCGAGCAGGATCTAAAGCGATATCTAATTCCACCTGGTCAAAGGTATACATGGGGGGATGGTATTCGAGCCTACGAAAGCTCTGTGGGAGATCAGTTTTCATAGAATGATTTTAAGTCTTGTAAAGAAAGTTTGTGGGGAGTGGCTTAAGCCCAAACTAAAGTGGCGATACCAATCGATATAAAAGTTACTGCCGCTACAGCATGCACCCACTTAATTGGCATCCGCTTCGTAAATTTCTGACCAATCCAAACAGCTGGCGCATTTGCTAACATCATCCCCAAAGTGGTGCCGACAGTCACAGAAAATACATCTGTATAGCGAGCTCCTAAAGCAATCGTCGCAATTTGCGTCTTATCACCCATCTCTGCCAAAAAGAATAGGCCCACAGTCAGTAGAAAAACTTGTAACGCCTTATCCGCAACCTTAGACCCAGCAGCATCATCAATATGGTCCGGAACCAAAAGCCACAAACCGATACCTAAAAAGCTCAAGCCCAAAATCCAACGCATCACATCTGGAGAAAGTAAGGTCATTAACCAATGACCTAGTAAAGCTGCACAGGCGTGATTTGCAATAGTGGCTATAAAAATGCCGGCAATGATCGCTAGAGCCTGCTTGGGGTATCGGGCAGCCAACATCAAAGACAGAAGCTGGGTTTTATCCCCCATTTCAGCTAAAGCAACAACACCGGTAGAGAGGAGTAAGGCGGAAAAGTCCATAAATTCAGTAGCTTGAATGTTGTCTATTGGGATTTAAAGGGCATCTAAAGACAATGCATCTAGCTAGTTTAGATCCTGTAAGGCTCTATCCCTCAATTGCATAAAAACAATTGAGGCGAACGCCCAAGAGATGGGGTCTATCAAAGCACCCCCCGCCTGAAACGCCCGCCTCTTTCACTGTCGATTTAAATCAATGTCTAAGCGGTGAAAAACTCCTCAGCTAACACAAAGTCTAATTTCTGAGCTTGTGCAACTGGCTGAGAAGTTAAAACCCCTTTGTGCACATTCAGCCCATTGCGTAAATGATGATCAATCGATAAAGCCTGAATCACTCCTCGATTAGCCAAAGATTCAATATAGGGATAAGTTGCATTGGTTAGAGCAAAGGTAGATGTTCTCGCTACAGCCCCTGGCATATTGGCGACACAGTAGTGCAGCACGCCATCTACCAAGAAGGTTGGGTCGGCATGGGTTGTTGGTTTAGATGTTTCAAAGCAGCCGCCCTGATCAATCGCTACATCCACGACCACTGCTCCTGCTTTCATTTTCTTCACCATTTCACGAGTGACCAATTTTGGAGCCGCTCCACCGGGAAGTAAAACAGCACCAATCACTACATCGGCCGCACAAACTTCTTGCTCGATCAGCAGGCTATCAGAGTAGAAAGTACGCACTCGATTGCCATACAAGGAATCAATTTGCCGTAAGCGATCTATATCTTTATCAAAAATACAAACCTCTGCTCCCATCCCTACCGCGATTTGTAATGCATTGCGCCCTACTACACCAGCTCCCAATATCACCACTTGGGCTGGCGACACTCCAGGCACTCCAGCCATCAGCACCCCTAGCCCACCATGTGACTTTTCAAGATGAGAAGCTGCGGCCTGGATAGACATGCGACCCGCAACTTCGCTCATTGGTGCCAAGAGAGGCAAAGCACCATTCATGGCAGTGACTGTTTCATAGGCAATGCATGTCGCCCCTGAATCAATCAAGGCCTTAGTTTGCTTTGGATCTGGCGCTAAATGAAGATAAGTAAACAGAATTTGATCTTCGCGCAACATCGCACACTCTTGTGCTTGCGGCTCTTTCACCTTCACAATCATCTCCGCTTTATGAAACACTTCTGCTGCACTATTAATCAAGGTAGCGCCGGCGATACGATAAGACTCATCGCTCAAGCCAATTTGCTCACCCGCTCCACGTTGAACCAGAACCGAGTGGCCTTGCTTGCATAGCCCACTGACATTACCGGGAGTTAAGCCTACCCGGAATTCATTATTTTTCACTTCTTGAGGTACACCAATAATCATTGCGATCTCCAATTATTTAAATTCACGACTTGTTTTAGTTTTGCGATGTAGACCAACAACATAAAACATTGCTAGATACACGCCCAATAAACACGGACCTAATACCAACGCAATCCGTGCATCCTCATGAAAGCCCATCAGAACCACTACTAAGGCAATAAACACTAGAGCAAACCACGAGGAATAAGGCCACCAAGGTGCACGGTAACTAAGCTCTGCCACTTGCGCTTTAGTTAGTGAGCGACGGAATTTTATTTGCGTAATTAAGATCGCGATCCACACCATTAGCCCCACAAACGTAACGGCAGCCATGATGTATTGAAAGGCCTTATCGGGAACAAAATAATTGAGTACTACTCCAGTCATACAGACCGCTACCGTAGCCATCACCGCCCGATGGGGAACGCCATAGCGAGATAATTTTGCAAAAGGTGTGGGAGCATAGCCGTTGACCGAAAGTGCGTACAACAACCTACCACCACTAAAGATTCCAGCATTGCAAGAAGAAAGTGCTGCTGTGATCACGACGAAATTAATTAAGCCCGCTGCCTCGCGCAGTCCAATGCGTTCAAACATCACGACAAATGGACTACCCTGTTGGCCGACCTCATTCCAAGGAAAAATGGCTAGGATGACCAAAATAGCCCCCATGTAGAAAATCAAGATACGCCAAGCTAGGGAATCAATGGCCATCGGAATAGTTTTGCGTGGGTTTTCTGCCTCGCCAGCAGACAAGCCAATCATTTCAATTCCTACGTATGCAAATAAAACCATTTGCAATGAAAGCAACATGCCACTAATGCCGTTCGGGAAAAATCCGCCATGCTGCCAAAGATTACTTAAGCCAATAGGCTGCCAATCATTGGTAAACCCAAATAGGATGACTGATCCACCCAAGGTAATCATGGCAACAATAGCTACGACCTTAATTAAGGCGAACCAAAACTCAAACTCTCCAAACACCTTGACGGCGATGAGATTAATCAGGCCCATCATGACTATTGAAGACAAAGCCCAAACCCACTGTGGGGTTTCAGGAAACCAAATCCCCATGTAAATACCAACGGCAGTAACTTCAGCAATGCCGACAACAATCCAGTAAGTCCAATACCCCCAGCCCACCATATACCCCGCTAGCGGTCCAACATAAGTATTGGCATAGGCAGCGAAAGAACCGGCAACCGGCTCATGAACAGCCATTTCACCAAGCGTACGCAGCACAATAAACGCCACAATTCCCGCTAACAAATACCCTAGCAATATTGAAGGTCCTGCAATTTGAATGGCACTTGCTGAGCCCAAAAATAAGCCAACGCCAATCGTTGAGCCTAAGGCCATCAGGCGAATGTGCCGGACTTTAAGGTGGCGTTTTAAGCCATTGTGTTCAGTCTGCAAAAGAGACCTCCTTTCGATTTGTCATTGGTGAATTACCAACGAGGCAAAGTCTAGGGAGGAGTTTGCGTAAGCACTAGGGCTTGAAAATATCGAAAATAATTAAATGAATAAAAGTGAGAGTTTAAAAATGAAGTGCTCTTATGCATTAAGACTGCGAGGGGAAATTTTTTATTGTTGACTGCAGAAGAATACGTAATTTCCTACAGGGATTCCCCTTAAGGATTTAGCGTTTCATTTTATGAAAGCAATCTAAGGCTGAACGGCAATTAGGTTTAATATTTCAGCGGCAGCAGCTAAGCCACAAGCAGCGGTGACCATAACGGTAGACCCATAACCAGAACAGGCCAGTCCACCACTAGAGGCTCCAGCGCGAGGCTCATGAGAGTAAATTGCACGCACACCCATTTTCTTCTTGAGATTTCTCGAAAAGCCGTGATCCTGCCTTAAGCCTTGTCTCACCTTTGCTAGTAAAGCATCTTGCTCAGTGCGCGAGAGGTCATCACACCTTACTGAAGTTGGATCAGTTTTACCTCCTGCAGCACCACACATTACGAGTGCTCGATTATGTTGGGTGGCCCAAAGTACTAAAGCAATTTTGGTTTGTACCGAATCGGTAGCATCCAATACCAATGCGTCTTTAGGTACCAGAACATCTAGGTTCTCTGGCTCTAAAAATTCATCACAGACTGTTAAGCCAATGTCAGGATTAATTTGTTGAATGCGCTCGCTCATCGCTTGCACTTTTGCTTTCCCGTATTGCCCCTCTAAGGCATGCAGCTGACGGTTGGTATTGCTTTCGGCAATGTGATCAAAATCTACCAGTACTAAATGACCGATGCCAGTTCGAGCCAAAGCCTCTGCAGCCCAAGAACCCACACCGCCCAAACCAGCCACCACCACCGTAGCATGATGGAATCGCTCGCGCAGCTCTGGTCCATAGAGTCTGGATACTCCACCAAAACGCCGACTTTCTATGCTGTCTTCAACCTTGTCTTCTGCCATAGCTTCTCTTTATACTGAACAAATGGACTCCATTGCACAACTTCGCAAAAACTATACCTTCGGCCAGCTTTCTGAAACCGAGGTTCCCCATAATCCCTTGACTCTCTTTCAGCTTTGGTTTGACCAAGCCGTCAAGGCAGAGTGCCCCGAACCCAATTCCATGACCTTGGCTACCGCCGATCAAGCAGGAAATCCGTCAGCTCGTATTGTCTTACTAAAAGGCGCCGATCAGAACGGCTTTACCTTCTTTACTAATTACGAAAGTCAAAAAGGACGGGATTTAGCAATACGTCCACAGGCAGCACTCCTCTTTCATTGGCATGAGTTGGAGCGTCAAGTACGAATTCAAGGTCTTGTAGAACGGGTTACGGCTACTGAAAGTGATGAATACTTTCACTCGCGCCCCCCTGCCTCCAGAATTGGCGCCTGGGCATCACCTCAAAGTACCGCCATTCCTAATAGGGAATTTTTAGAGGAAGCTGAGAAACGATTTAAGGCTGAGTTTGGTGATGCACCACCTCGCCCAGAACATTGGGGTGGTTATTGTCTCCAGCCTACCGAAATCGAATTTTGGCAGGGTCGCCCTTCCAGACTTCACGATCGAATTCATTACAAGCTTGAAGGCTCAAACTGGAAAATTAACCGCCTAGCCCCATAACCAGAAATTATTGGCGCTATGAATAATGCGGCGCTATCAACGATTTAAATTTCGCTCTAAATTTAGCAAGCTTAGGTGCAACGACTGCCATGCAGTAACCTTGATTAGGATGTTGCACAAAGTAATTCTGGTGATACTCCTCTGCAGGATAAATAATCGGAGCAGCATCAATCTGCGTCACTACTGGCGCAGCATAAATCTTCGAATCCTCTAATTCTTGAACAACTTCGTGGGCTATTTTGGTCTGCGCATCACTATGCGTATAAATCACTGAACGATACTGAGTGCCGTGATCATTGCCTTGATAATTCAAAGTCGTCGGATCATGAATCACAAAAAAGATCTCCAGCAGATCTCGAAATGACACTATTTGGGGGTCAAAGACGATATCCACAATCTCGGCATGTCCAGTTGCTCCGGTGCAGACTGATTCATAACTGGGGTTAGGTCGTGCGCCTCCCGCATAGCCTGAAACAACCGATTGAACGCCCTGAATTTGCTGATAAACAGCCTCAAGACACCAAAAACATCCACCGCCCAAGGTGGCGCGCTCTAATTCAGACGGGGTTTTATTCAATATTTCATTCATAGCTTTATCCTAATGCCTTATTCCAATGTCTGCCAAGACCTAATACGCTATGAATCGCTTTACGCTCCAACTTAATGAAATTAAGGCCGCATTTGCCTCTGAACCCAATCCCTCACTAGAAGTCAGATTAGAGCGAATTGGCCGCATTGAAAAAATGGTCGAGGCCAATGAAGCGAGAATTTGCAAAGTTCTCATGGCCGACTTTGGGGTTCGCCACCCTATTGAAACCCGACTGGCAGAGTTTCAGATGGTTTACCAGGCTTGCAAATACACCCACAAACATCTCAAAGAGTGGATGCAAGTAACGCAAGTGGAGACACCTATTTCATTGGGAGCTTCAAATGCCTGGATACAAAGTCAAGCTCTAGGCGTCATTGGAATCATGAGCCCCTGGAATTACCCAGTGCAACTAGCCCTCCTTCCAGCGATTGCTGCTTTTGCAGCTGGTAACCGTGTTTGGCTTAAACCCTCAGAGCGCTGCTCGCGCACTTCAGGATTTCTTGCTAATCTCATTCAAGAATACTTTCACCCTAGCGAGTTTTGTGTCACGACCGGAGATGCAGAAGTATCTCAACAATTTAGTGCACTGCCGTTTGATCATCTCTTGTTCACTGGTACTGAGAACATTGGTAAGAAAGTGATGCGCGCTGCCGCGGAACATTTAACGCCGATTACTTTAGAGCTTGGCGGCAAGTCGCCAGCGGTAGTGGATTCTTCAGCTAATCTGTCAGAGGCTGCGGGAAGCATTGCTTACGGTAAGTTACTCAACGGCGGTCAGACCTGCATTGCCCCAGATTACGTCCTGATTGAACAAGACAAGCTTGAGAGTTTTATAACGGAATTACAGGCTGCTGCTCAAATGCAATTCTCCAAACCGGAAGAACTCACAGGGCCCATTGATGATGCACAACTGCAATATTGGCAACATCTTGTGGCTGATGCCCAGGATCGCGGCGCTAAAGTAATTCCCCTATTAAGCAATCCCTCTGCTGGCTTGAGGAGATTTGAGCCAATTGCATTAATCAATGTGTCAGAAGATGCACGCGTGCTTCACGAGGAAGTGTTTGGCCCCATATTACCTATCGTGACAATTGCCAATACTGATGCAGCTATTCAATTTATCAATAGCAAACCTAATCCACTTGCACT
>CAILON010000210.1 GCA_903835865.1 uncultured beta proteobacterium | reverse complement strand
CAATAAATTGGCTCAAGCAGATTTACAAGGCGGTGGAAAAACTGAAAATCAAGATGCGACTGCCTTGCACCGTGCCCGCTTGGGTGCTGAGGCCCGCTTGGAAGTATTAGAGAAACAACAAAAACAAATGTTGGCAAAGCTCGAAGAGCAGCGTGCGCGTTCGGGTGGACGTAAAAGTGGCGACGAGCAAAAAATCACCCCCCAACTCAATTCTTTAGAGGCAGAGTTAGCGAAGCGTTTACAGGCAGATAGTCGGGAGCCGCGTCGCAAGGTCTTGACTGGAGCCAATGCCAAGGCTGTTAGTTTTGCCCATTACTACGATGCCATGCGTCAAAAGATTGAAGCCTACGGCAGTGCATTTTTCCCACGCGCTAATGGGCGACCTTTATATGGCAGCCTCATCATTGTGGTGAGCGTTGACTCCCAAGGGTTTATTACAAGTAATGCCCAAGGTAAGGATGGTCTATCAATTGGTCGTAGCTCAGGCAATCCTGAACTGGATCGTCAAGCCTTAGCTATCGTGCGGGCTTCGGCGCCTTTTGGCCCCTTCCCCTCTGAAATGCGTAAGCAGATCGATGTCTTAGACTGGGTTTCTACTTTTGAGTTTGGTCGTGACGGTGCTGACCGCTTGGACTTGCGAAATTGATTTCCCTTTAAAAATAGTCCAAGAAATAGATTAAAAATTCGCTTATCCTCTACTCATCATGACTTCATCCGCAGCTACTGATTTGCATACCGACCCAAAACGCTTTGATGGGGTGGATGTATACGCGGTAGCAGGCAATCCGATTTCGCATAGCAAGTCACCACTGATTCACGCAAAGTTTGCTCAGCAGTCGAATCAAAATATGCACTATGGAGCTTTGCAACCAGAGTTGGGCGGCTTTGCAAAAGCGGCCCAAGAATTCTTTGCGGCTGGTGGCAAGGGCATGAACGTGACGGTCCCATTTAAGCTCGATGCGCAAGCCCTTGCCGATGTATTAACGCCCCGAGCGCAATTGGCTGGCGCTGTGAATACCCTGTGGAATCAAGACGGCAAGATTTATGGTGATAACACTGATGGCGCTGGATTGGTGCGAGATTTGCTGGCACAAGGCATTACGCTGAAAGGCGCACGCATTTTGCTCTTAGGTGCTGGGGGTGCAGCCCGTGGTGTAGTAGGCCCACTGTTAGAGCAGTCCCCTAAAAATCTCGTGATTGCTAATCGATCTAGCGCAAAAGCCGATACCTTGGTCACCATCTTTGCAAATCTAGCAAAGGCGAATAACACGATTTTGGAGTCTGTAAGCCTTGAAGGCTTGGAGAATTCAAAAAACATCGCACCATTTGATTTGGTAGTGAATGCAACTGCTGCGGGTTTAGATAATCTATCTCCATTAAGTAATGTGGCAGCAGCCAATATTTTTGTGCCTAGCTCATTTGCTTATGAAATGCTCTATGGAAAATCTACAAGCTTCATGCAGCAGGCACTGCAAAGAGGTGCGCGAGTTAGTGACGGCTTGGGAATGTTAGTTGAACAGGCTGCTGATGCATTTTTGCTCTGGCGCGGCGCAGACCTCGCTAAATCTATTGATTCGCGAGCAGTGTTGACCGAGCTCAGAAGCTAAATTCGCCACCCATGCGTTGGTTTGCTTACCCAATCAAATGTCTCTTGTGTGGCTTCTTGGCAATGCAAGCCTATTTTGCTATTCAGATTGGTCTGTGGTCAACGCTTAACCCAGATAGCACAGCCTTTCAGCGGGCAGAGCGCTGGCGCTTATGTACTTGGCATTGGTCTTGCCCCATTCAGTCTAAATGGACTCCCTATGACAAGATTTCTGGGAATTTGAAACGAGCAGTTTTAGTAAGCGAAGACGATATCTTTTTTCAACACAAAGGTGTTCGGGTTGAAGATATGCAAAAAGCATGGGAAAAGAATCAAGAAAAGCGACGATCAGGCAATAAATCAACAACTGCATTGCGGGGTGGTTCAACCATTACGCAGCAACTCGCCAAGAATTTATTCTTATCTTCGGAGCAGAATTATTTTCGTAAGGGTCAAGAACTGATCATTACTGTTTTATTGGAAGTGACGCTTTCTAAGCAGCGCCTATTTGAGATTTATCTTAATTCCGTAGAGTGGGGCGAGGGCATCTTTGGTATTGGTGCCGCCTCAGCGCATTACTACGCCATACCCCCAGCAGCACTAGATCGTGATCAAGCTGCAGCCTTGGCCTCTGCTTTACCTGCGCCAAAATGTTTTGACAAAGTGCAATATTGCCGCAAAGCCAATATTCACTTTCCGACTCGCCAAGAATTCATTTTGGAATATATGGATCGAGTAGCTTTAGCACCCTACCCAAAGAGTGGTACGAGTAAGTAATAAATCAGTAAGTAGCAAGTACTTCTCAGAACTTTTTACTTGGCTGCAGCAGCCCTGAGAGCATCACGGGTATTGAGGGCTACTATTCTCGCCGCTTCTGCAAAATCACTTCCTGAGCTGGCATACAGAATGGCTCTAGAGGAATTAATAATCATTCCAGTGCCGGGTTTATTGGGAATAGCACCCGCTTTTACTGTGGCATCAATATCGCCCCCTTGAGCTCCAATGCCGGGAATGAGTAAAGGCATCTCACCAACAATGGCGCGTACTTTTGCGATTTCTTCTGGAAATGTGGCGCCAACGACCAGGCTAATTTGACCCGAACTATTCCATTGCTGAGCTGCCAATTTAGCCACATGGAGATAAAGGGGTAGACCATCAGGGGAAATATTTAAGGCCTGCAAATCAGAGCCCCCTGGATT
>CAILON010000209.1 GCA_903835865.1 uncultured beta proteobacterium | reverse complement strand
GACTGGATTCATTATCAAAGTAAGGCTTTCAGGGGGGTTTGATCTATATCAAAAAGGGAGGGTCAAAATCAGACTTTACATAAAAGCCCTACCCGCATTGAAAATAAGCTATGAGATATATAGCTATTTTTTAGAGTGTTCGCTAACTTTATGCGATGAAGGAGTGTCATCATCCATCAAGATTGATTGGCCAGGTCCATCCAAATCATCAAACTGACCGCTCTTTACAGACCAATGCAAAATCCACGCTAATAGGCCAACCAATAGGAGTGATAAAGGGATGAGAAGAAATAGGCTTTCCATCCCGATAGTCTAAGCCTTTCGCAAACGCCAAGCGTTTAAGGTCACTGCAAGCGAGGAGAGGGACATGCCAATACCAGCAACCCAAGGATTGACCCATCCCATCATAGCGGCTGGAATAGCAAGTAAGTTATAGATCAGAGCCCAAAGCAAATTTTCTTTAATGATGGCCGCAGTCTTATCTGCCAACAGCAAGGTTTTCGCTAGTGGTTCGAGAGAAACCGCAGTAAGAATGGCATCAGCACCAGCAGCGGCTAAGGGTGCACCTGCACCTACGGCAATCGATACATCTGCGCGAGCTAATAAAGGTGCGTCATTGACACCGTCGCCAATAGCCCAGACAAAGCGCCCAGCCTTTTGTAAACGTTCGATGTAATCATATTTATCTTCCGGAGTACATGCGCCCGCATAACTAGTAATGCCTACATGATGTGCCCACCATGCAACGGTTACAGGATCATCACCTGAAACTAGATGCACAGCAATATTTCTGCGACTACAAGCATTTAATAAATCTTTTAATCCACTTCTTGGTGTATCTAAGAAAATAAAGCTCGCAATTAAACCCGCGTCATCCGCTAAATGCACTTGACCATATTGCCCCGCTTGCGCATCCGATTGAATGCCAAGCCAAGTGGCACTGCCAAGACGATAAGCTCCCGAGCTCAAACCTTTTCCTAGAAGATTCGTTACTGGATCAGGCAAAACGGGCACGCTGATAAGGTCACGTTGCGCAGCACGTAATAAAGAAAGTGCTAATGGATGTTTTTGACCTGCCTCCATTGCCACAGCGAGTGCTAGTGCATCTTCTGGGCGATAGCCTGTGCGGAGATTCGCAATCTCACGCAATTCTGGTTGACCCATTGTGAGCGTTCCAGTTTTATCCAGCACCAAATCATTTGCTTTAACTAAACCCTCCATCACATGCCCACGCACAATCAATAAACCCAATTTCGTCACAGCACCTTGGGCAGCAGCCATGGCAGTTGGTACAGCAAGCGATAAAGCACAAGGGCAGCTGGCTACCAATACAGAAACCAATACAGTCCATGCGCGACTAGGATCAAAGTACAACCAAATTGCCGATGAAATAAATGCTGCAAGCAATAAAAACGCGACAAAGTAAGCAGCCCATTTTTCTGCAAGACTCACCATCACTGGTTTTGCCAGTAAAGCCTGATCTAACAAAGAAGCAATGCCAGCGATACGCGTAGACTGCCCTACCGCCTCAATTTTCATGAGCAAGGGATTCAGAATATTGTGGGTACCTGCGTAGAGGCGATCGCCAATTTTTTTCTCTACGGGCTTAGATTCACCAGTCAATAGCGATTCATCTAATGCGCTAGCATTTTCAATGAGGATGCCATCAGCAGGAACGATTTCACCAGGAGAAACACGCAATACCTCTCCGGGACTGCAATTGACTACAGGAACTAAAGCCACCGCTTGTGAATTTGGATAATCTATTAAGCGCTCGCAAGTTGCTGGCAATTGTTTTGCTAAAGCTTCTGCACCACCCTGTGCATCTTGTCTGGCCAATAACTCCACATAGCGTGCCGCTAATATGAATGCCACAAACATGGTGATGGAATCAAAATAGCTTTGTCCCGAACCCGTCATCAAATTAATCGTGCCCGCAATAAATGCCAATGCGAGCGCGAGCGCAATGGGCACATCCATACCCAACATATGCGTTTTTTTAAATGATTGAAGACTGCGCCAAGCCGCCTGAAATATAGGACCAGCGGAATACAGCATGACAGGCACTGTTAGAGCCCAGCTAGTCCAGCCAAGGAGTAAATCGTATTCAGCGGTAATGTCATTGGCACCTACATAGGAGGGCCAGGCATACATCATCACCTGCATCATTCCGAGAAGCGCAACACCCAATCGCGTCAGGATCTGCCTTCTTTCTTTTTTAGCGCGATCTAAAGATAAAGAGGGCTCAAAAGGCCAGGCCTCATAACCCACCCTTTCGATTTCAAATAACAATCTAGCTAAACTGGTTTGATTAGGAGAAAAACGCACAATCGCTTTTTGTGTGACGTAATTGATTTGCACATCCTTCACACCTGGAATGCGTCGCAGATGTTGCTCACATAACCAAACGCAGGCAGCACAACGAATTTTTTCTAGGCGTAATGTGGTTTCTAAATCTCCAGCATCACCAAAAGGACGAGTAAATCGACCTCGTAAAGATGGGTCATCATATGGCTTGAGCTTTTCTGGAATTTCATTAGAAGCAAGATACGCTGCGGGTCTCTCACATGACTGCGCCCTTCTTGCATAAAATACTTCTAAACCTTCACCATGAATGGTTTGGGCAATAGCCATGCAGCCAGGACAGCAAAATGGGCGTATGACCCCACCCAAGTCTGCCTCAATGAGTTCACCAGGAAGAATAGTGCTCGAACAGTGATAACAAGTAAGGTTCTGGCTCATCGGCTTGCTTTACTACCCCAGCCATTACGCCGCTCATAGATCACAAACAACACACCCCAAATCACCACGGAGACATAAGCCCATACCCACGAAATTTGAGAAGAGCGCGATCCCGAAATATCTAAAACAAAACCAAAAATCGCAGGTCCTAATAAGCCTCCGCCAAATCCCATTAAGGAATGCAAGCCCATCGCTGCTCCTTTAATATTTTCTTTTGCACTAATTACTAAGCCTGCTGTCAAGGTTGAAGAGTCGGCCATGATAAAGAGGGCATGACCTATAGCTAAGAAAAATATTAGCCACCAGGACTGACCTGTGGAGCTGGCTAATGCGATACCCATTACCGCACTGGTGATCATCACAATGCACACCCATTTTTGTCGCCCTATTCGTAGAGCAATTTCATTTCCCAGTATTGATGAGGGTACTCCAAAGAAATTAATGACGCCGGCTAAGGTAGTTGCGGCCAAAAAGAAAGTTTCGCCTGTGACTGCGGTGCAAAAAGCAAAGAAAGCGACGATCCAACTTCTGGAGGCGAATAACTCCAATGAATGTGCGGTGTAACCAAAGATAAAACCTGAAGCATTTTTATCCTGCAAGACTAGCTTCCATTTATCAACTGGGAAGATGTCATGCAGACGAATCCGAATTGGGCCCTTCCACTTCTCATGTTGAAGTGACGGTATAAGTAAAAGCACAATTAGAAATGCACTAAAGGGGCCTAGAGCAATAATGCCAAAAACATAACGCCAACCAAGGCCGCTTAAGATCCAGCCTGAACATAAATAAGAGAAACCAGTACCAATACCAAAAAAAGCCGTATAGAAAGCGATATGTCTTGTGAGCTCACCCGTCTGAATACGATCAGACAAAATTTTGAGCCCAGGCATATAGGTGCCAGCAAGTCCAGCGCCATTAATCGCCATAAAAATGAGGGCAGTCCAAAAATTAAAAGCAAAAAACGCCATTCCCAAAAGTCCGCAAGCTGCACAGAGGCCACCAACTAAATACACCTTACGAGCATCTACTCGATCAGTAAGCGCGGTAGCTAAGGGAACTGCCAACATATAGCCAAAGAAAAAGGCGCTGGCAATTAAGCCCGATTGCAAATTGGAAAGGTGCCATTCCTCCTGCAGGGTAGTCAAGACAACGGCGTAACAAGCGAAGCCCAATAAAGCACAGGTTTGTGCCATGAGCATAAGAGGGGTACAGCTGGCTGATCGAAAGCGCATAAAGACTCAGTAAAAACGTGAACTTATTCTACTCGCCCAAAGCACTCAAGACCCGCTACACTATGAAAAACAAGCTGGAGACACAATGAAAACCAAAACCTTCTTCAATCTCGTCACCCTACTCTGCTCAAGCCTAATAATGGCCCTGAATAGCACGCTGGTGATGGCTGATAACTATCCCTCCAAGCCTATTAAAGCAATTGTTCCCTTTGCTGCTGGAAGTGCCACCGATCAAATTGGGCGCGCCTTTGCTGCCAAGATGGCAGAGTCATTAGGTCAACCTGTAGTCATCGAGAATCGGCCTGGTGCAAATGGCATGATTGGCGCCGACCAAGTTGCCAAGGCTCCAGCTGATGGATACACACTGCTCTTTGGAACGAATAGTACGAATGCGGCCTTAAAAAGCTTAGTGAAAAATCTTCCTTATAACCAAGAAACCGCCTTCGTCCCTATTGGCTATTTTGGCTCTGTACCACTGATCATCGCTATTAATAATGATGTGCCCGCAAAATCTCTCAATGGTTTTGTAGCTCTCGCTAAGGCCGACCCAGGAAAAATTACCTTTGCTTATGCCAGCACATCACAGCGCGTCTCCTCAGAAATACTGGCAAGTGTTGCTGGGATCAAAATGACTGGCGTCTCTTATAAGAGTGGGCCAAATGCAATGACTGACCTGATCGGCGGCCAAGTCAATATGTTTACTTCAGACTTTGCTGTTAGCTTGCCACAAGTACAGGCTGGAAAAATCCGCGGGTTGGCAGTCACCTCATTAAAGCGCTCGCCCGCCATTCCTGAATTGCCTACAGTTAACGAGGCCTTGGGCATCAAGGGTTATGAGCTGATTGCATTTTTTGCAGCCTTTGGACCAGCAGGCATGCCAAAAGATGCCGTAATGAAACTCAATAAAGCCATTAACGACGCCGCTAAATCAAAAGATTTGGTTGAGCGTTTCTCTACCATGGGTTTTGAATCACAACCTGGTACACCTGAAGCACTTGGTCAGAAGATTAAATTAGAAACAGTGAAGTGGGCCAAAGCGATTAAAGATGCTGGCATGGAGCCAGAGTAATCTACGCTACTCTATTGCTGACTGCGATTCGGTGAGTCCTGAAAGCCACTTGATCGATAGGTGAGTACTAGGGTATCCCGATAGCCATAGTTTCCGGATGGTTGTATCGGGGTAGATTCATGAATCATCTTCTCATCATTCATGAGTAACAAAGACCAAGGCTGAGAAAGCGTAAAACGCAAACCAGCCGAACCATGAGCATCGAAGATCCTGGTTTCACCACCTTTAATGCCCACGCGGTCCAATAAGAAGACTGCTACAAAATCTACGCCATCACGGTGAGCGCCCTCAGGAGTTGGTCGCCCTATGCCATCGGTGGTATCAATCCGAAATTGGTGTGCTTCAATAAACCAGGTATTTACTGGTTTCAAACCATTGAGCAACTGCCCCAATCCCAGCAACAAGCTCTGCCATGCGGAACTATTGATCAATGGATTTTGTACAGGCTCGAACCAACGCTCGATGCCACCATGCAATGCGTTGTAGTCTAGCGATTGCCAATGTGCCCGATGTGGCACCAAGGAAAGCGCATTCCCTTTCATCTCATAGCTTGCATGTCGACGAAAGCGATAGCGACCACCATCTTTTAAGTATGGGTCACGAGGCAAGCCCTCCCAATATTGCGACAATTCCTGCAAACTTACTAAAGGAACATGAGCAAGCTCAGCAACTGTCTCGGCTGAAGCCACAACAAATCCATCAGTACGTAAAGCTTGGGTAAGCTCTTTGGTCGGCGTTAAAGGTGGTGTTAATGGCAAGATCGTCATGTACTCATTTTATGGTGAAAAAATATATTTTTTAATCTAATTGGGCGCCAGAGGCTTTCACGATCTTCACCCACTTAGCCAGTTCATCTTTTAGTAAAGCAGGCAGTTTTGCTGTAGTTACTGGATTTAAATCCAAGCCTTGCGCAGTGAGCTTTTCTCTCACATCGGGTCTTGCCATCACTTTATCCATGGCAGCTTGAGTTTTCTTGACTACATCTGCATTCACACCCATGGGCGCAAAGATTGCAACCCAAACTTCACCTACACAATCTGGATAGGTTTCTGCAATTGTTGGGATCTCTGGCGCAGCGCTAGAGCGCTTTGCTGAACTAATGGCAATCGCCTGTAATTTACCTGCTTTGATGTAATTTAAAGCGGAGGGTAAGCTAGCAAATGCTAAGGGAACTTGACCGCCTAAGACATCATTAATTGCTGGAGCAACGCCTTTATAAGGAATATGTTGCATCTCAATTCCAGCGCTGGTATTGAGCATTGCTCCAAGTAGATGACTGATGGTGCCATTACCAGCAGATGCATAAGCAAGCTCTCCTGGTTTTTTCTTAGCAGCAGCAACGACATCAGCTAAAGTCTTATAAGGAGAGCCGGGTGGAGACACTAAAACATAAGGTGTCGCACCAATGTAATACAAAGGTACGAAATCATTAATCGGATCAAATCCAGGATTCTTATAGAGTGCAGGGTTAATAGCTTGAGCGCTATTGATCG
>CAILON010000208.1 GCA_903835865.1 uncultured beta proteobacterium | reverse complement strand
TTATGGCGCCTTTACCGAGGTCCATTCAGATAGATTCCCTAGCTTTTGATATTGGCGTTGGAACCGGGGTGTTATCTGTTGTCTTAGCAATGCGTGATGTGCAAAAAATTATCGGAACGGATAGAAGTGAGCGTGCCTTGGCATGCGCAAGTGAAAATATTGAGCAGCTAGGCTTGGCGGACACCATTGAAGTGCTCAAGACTGATTTATTTCCCCAAGGCAAAGCAGCCTTAATTGTTTGTAATCCCCCGTGGTTACCAGCTAGACCCAGTTCCACGCTAGAGCATGCTGTATATGATCCAGAGAGCCAAATGCTCAAAGGTTTTCTGGGTGGACTTAAAGAGCATTTGCTACCAGCTGGCGAGGGCTGGCTCATTCTTTCAGATTTAGCCGAGCATCTCGGTTTACGCACAAGAGATGAACTCCTAGAATGGATTGATCAGGCGGGCTTAAAAGTACTTGAGCATCGTGACACTAAGCCGAGCCATCCAAAATCATTTGATAAAACAGATGCCTTGCATGCGGCAAGATCAAAAGAAATCACTTCGCTGTGGCGCCTAGTTGCTCAGTAACAAGCGGCATAAGCGTCAGGACAGAAAAACAAAACCCCTCTAAAAGTCAGAGGGGTTAGTTTTTAATGGTGGAGTCGGCGGGAATCGAACCCGCGTCCGCAAATCCTCCACAACAAGTTCTACATACTTAGTCATATCATTTAATTTAGTCGGCTAGTCACAGATTGACATGTTCCACGCTGACGATTCACTAAATTTTCGAACTATTCCTCGTGACACGAAATAGTCTTATCTCTTGTAAATGACCCTGATGTAGCTTGCGCTACCTGACCCAAGAGAGAATCAGTTCAGGGGCAACCGCAATTAAGCGGCTAGTGCGTAACGTTCGTCGTTAGCAGTTATTACATTCCCATTGATTTACGAGATAACGGGTCCTCGGTATGCCCTTGATGCTTTGTAATCCACGTCGAAACCATGTCGACCCCGGAGTTCATGCATTGGAGCCTCTATTTTAAGGCCGCTGGCCTTAAATTGCGCAATATCTTTTGGAAATGTTGTTATCCCTTATTGGGAAAGATGATTTGCAGTAACTCAAGCGGGTGGCGAATTAAATAATCTGCGCCCCAAGCTTCAGGAGGCTCTTTGCAGCCACAGTAACCATAAGCAGCTGCAACTGTGAGCATTCCAGCCGCTTTTCCGGCAATCACGTCACGAATATCGTCGCCAACATAAATGGATTTAGTTGGGTCGATGTTGGCAATTCTAGCGGCGTGCAAAATGGGCTCTGGATGGGGTTTTGAGTGGGGCGTGGTGTCTCCGGAAACTGTTGAGACGGCTCTATGGCGTAAGCCCATCAGATCTGTCAGTGGATTGGTAAAGCGCTCACTTTTGTTGGTGACTATTCCCCAGGGAATGCTTGCCTTTTCCATTTTTTCAAGCAAATCATCCATTCCATCAAATAATTTACTGTCCACAAGCAGTGCTTGTTCATAGTTCGTGAAAAACTCATCGCGCAATGAAATGAAATCGGGGTGATCTGGCGCAATGCCGAATGCGCCTTCTAGCAGACCACGCGCGCCAGCAGATGCGTAAGGACGAAGAAACTCATAGGGCTTAGGAGAAAGATTGCGCGCGACTAATAATTTATTGGTAGCAGCCACTAAATCGGGCGCGGTGTCCGCTAGCGTGCCATCGAGATCAAAGAAAACACCGTGATAGGGGCTTGATTGAATACTCACGCCTTGATTCACTTCCGCACTGCAATCATGTAATTGACGTCAACATCATCACTCAAGCTGTAAACCTGAGTGAGCGGGTTGTAGCTTAGACCTTTCATGCCCAAGAGGTCTAAACCAGCATCTCGTGTAAAGCTTACTAATTCAGAGGGTTTAATGAATTTTGCGTATTCATGGGTACCTTTTGGCAAAAGTCGCAGAAGATATTCCGCGCCAATGATGGCAAAGAGGTAGGACTTGGGGCTGCGATTTAAAGTGCTAAAAAAGAGGATGCCACCAGGTTTGCAGAGTGTGGCGCAGGCCCTCACTACAGAGGCAGGGTCAGGCACATGCTCCAGCATTTCCATGCAGGTAACCACATCATATTGTTCTGGCTGTTCCTCTGCGAGCGCTTCTGCTGAGATAGAGCGGTAAGTAAGGCTTGCACCCACTTCCAATGCGTGTAATTCAGCTACCTTCAAAGCTTTTTCTGACAAATCGATCCCGGTAGTATCAGCGCCTGATTGAGCAATGGATTCAGCCAGAATGCCACCACCACAACCAATGTCCACCACTTTCTCGCCCTCTAGATTCACAAAAGATTTAATCCAGGACAGTCGCAAGGGATTTATCGCATGTAAGGGCTTGAATTCGCTATTGGGATCCCACCAGCGATGGGCTAGGGCGCTAAATTTATCAATTTCAGATTGGTCGACGTTCATGTGTTTACTCGGGTAGTACTGATGTTTGGGGCTTGTTACGAATATAGCGGAAATAAAAAAGCCCGCAAGAAGCGGGCTTTTTTACAAGTAAAAAGAATTACTTAGCAGCTGTACCAACAACTTCGATGTCGGTACGGCGGTTTTTAGCGCGGCCTTCAGCAGTTGCATTGCTTGCAACTGGATTGCTCTTGCCTTTTGATTCTGTGTAAATACGGCTACCGTCAACACCTTTACTTGTCAGATAAGCTTTAACTGACTGAGCACGACGTTGGCCAAGAGCCATGTTGTATGCATCTGTACCAACGCTATCAGTATTACCAACAGCAATGATCACTTCTAATTTGATTTTCTTCAAGTCAGCAGCGATTTTGTCCAGAGTAGCTTTACCTTCTGGTTTCAAATCAGACTTGTTGAAGTCATAGAGTGTGTCAGCTTGCAAAGTGATTTTGCTTTGGCTAACACCAGAAGCGGCAGCAGCTTTAGGAGCTAGAGCACCATCACAACCTTTAGCAGCAGTTGCTGGAGTCCAGCTGTTATCACGCCAGCACAATGTGCCGTCGCCATTTTTCCAGTTTAGGGCGCCGTCGCCGTTTTGCCAGTTATCAGA
>CAILON010000207.1 GCA_903835865.1 uncultured beta proteobacterium | reverse complement strand
TGGCACAACTCATCGGACGTCTTGCTGGGCAATTACGCTGGGAGTACGAGGAAGACTTAGCGCGTTTGCTAGGTGATGCCCCTGCGCACTTCGTAGTGAAGCAAGGTAAGAAGCTTGTTTCGGCCACTCGCTCTGCCACAAGGGATTTACTGGACAATATGGTTGAGTACGTTAGCGAAGAAAAAAAAGTGTTATTAAATCAGCGGGATTTTAGAGTTCGCAAAAATGAATTACATGATTTGCGAGATTCAGTAGATCGCATGGAAAAACGAATTCAATTCTTAGAGCAAAAGGCAAAATAAATCGTGCGTCGAATAGCCCGTCTTTGCTACATCTTCTTTACCGCTTGGCGCTACGGCTTACTACCACTTTTACGCGATGTATTAAAGCCTGGATTACGCCGTAGCTTATTAAGTGTTTTGTGTTGGATCTCTCCGGGCAAAGAGCTTCCAAGGGGTGAGCGTATTCGTCTTACGCTTGAATCGCTTGGCCCCATCTTTGTCAAATTTGGCCAAGTACTTTCTACACGTCGTGACTTGTTGCCCGAAGATATTGCCAACGAGTTGGCAAAACTACAAGATCAAGTACCACCATTCTCAAATGAAGAATCTCGCCGCCTGATTGAAGAAGCATTGGGCCAGTCTGTCGAGGAAGTCTTTATTAGTTTTGATGCAACCCCCGTGGCCAGCGCATCGGTTGCCCAGGTTCATTTTGGCGTCTTAAGGGCTACTGAAAAACATCCTGAATGGGCTGGGCAGTCTGTAGCAATTAAAGTCTTGCGCCCAGGCATTTTGCCGGTGATCGAAGGTGATCTCGCCTTAATGTATGACTTAGCAAAAATTATCGAGAAGAGTTCTGAAGATGGACGTCGCCTAAAGCCCAGTGAGAATGTTGCGGAGTTTGATACTTACTTACATGATGAATTAGATCTGATGCGCGAGGCTGCTAATGCAAGTCAGCTGCGTCGCTATTTTGTAGATTCTAAAAAGTTAATGATTCCGGAAATGTATTGGGATCTATGCCATACCAATGTCATCGTGATGGAAAGAATGTATGGCATTTCGATTGGCCGTACTGCTGAGTTACAAGCTGCTGGAGTAGATTTTAAAAAATTAGCAGCTGATGGAGTGGAGATATTTTTTACACAAGTCTTTGAATACGGATTTTTCCATGCAGATATGCATCCAGGAAATATCATGATTAGCCTAGAGCCAGAAACCTTTGGCCGCTTTATTTCATTAGATTTTGGAATTGTTGGTGCACTTAGTGAATCCGATAAAAACTATTTAGCATTAAATTTCTTGGCTTTCTTTAATCGCGATTACCGACGTGTTGCAGAGTTGCATATCGAATCTGGTTGGGTACCTGCCGAGACTCGGGTGGAAGAATTAGAGGGCGCTGTGCGTTCTGTATGTGAGCCCTATTTTGATCGACCACTAAAAGAAATTTCTCTGGGCATTGTCTTGATGCGTCTGTTTCAAACATCACGTCGTTTTAAGGTTGAAATTCAGCCTCAACTTACCCTGTTACAAAAAACTTTACTGAATGTAGAAGGCTTGGCGCGCCAACTAGATCCCGATTTGGATCTCTGGAAGACCGCTAAGCCGATTTTGGAAAAATGGGTTGATAAGCAGTTGGGCTGGCGCGGCTTGATTGATGGTTTGAAAGCTGAAGCACCGATGTGGGCCAAAATCCTGCCAACCTTGCCCCGTTTGCTTGCTGATAGCTTGGCTCAGGCTGGCCTGAAGCAAAAAAAGGTCGAAAGTGGCGAATTAGAGGTTTTAAAGGCCCTTTTGCTTGAAGAAAGGCGTACTCAACGCCTATTGGTGGGTACTTTGCTCTTCGGTGGTGGGTTTTTGGCGGGAATTTTGATCATTACTCTAGGCGTTCACTAAGCCGGTCTTTAACCCGCTAAAATAGCCGGTTAGGCAGAACATGAAAAAATACTTTATTGCGGGCATCCTTGTTTGGGCACCATTGTCGATCACCGTTTGGGTGATTGCATGGGGCTTGGGTTTGCTCGACGGTGTATTTGGGTCGGTAATGCACGCAATCATTGTGGTTCTTCCGCGTGATGCTGCTTTAGATGTGCAGCATTTCCGCGATCTCCCTGGTGTTGGCATATTGATTGTCATTGCCATCATCATGCTCACTGGCCTACTCGCAATCAGTTTTGCGGGGCAGTGGTGGATACGGATGTGGAATAAGCAAATTAATCGCATCCCGATTGTTCGCTCTATTTATTCCAGTGTTCAGCAAGTTTCTTCCACATTATTTTCTGGTAGTGGTCAGGCGTTTAGTAAAGCCTTGTTAATCCGCTATCCGCATGCGGATTCATGGGTCATCGCTTTTCAAACAGGCGTTCCTGCAAAAGAAGTTACTGCGAAGTTGGGTGAGGACTACGTCAATGTATTTTTACCAACTACCCCAAATCCAACCTCTGGTTTTTTCATGATCGTGCCACGGGCACAAACCATTGAGCTAGAGATGAGTGTGGAAGAAGCTTTGAAACATATTGTTTCAATGGGTTCTGTTCCACCAAGTAACTCCACTGGATTGACAGCTATTGGGTCAACCAAACATTTTTGATTTATAGGAAATATTATGTCGATGCGAAGTCATACCTGTGGCCAGGTAACTGATTCACTGATTGGTCAAGAAGTTACGCTATCTGGATGGGTGAATCGTCGCCGTGACCACGGCGGCGTTATCTTTATTGACTTGCGTGATCATCAAGGTTTTGTGCAGGTGGTATGTGATCCAGATCGTCCAGAAATGTTTGCGCTGGCTGAGCAGGTTCGTAACGAGTTTTGTATTCAGATTAAAGGCTTGGTGCGTGCACGTCCTACTGGCACAGAGAATACTGATTTAGTTAGCGGGAAAGTGGAAGTTCTTTGTCATAGCTTGGTTATTCTGAATGCCTCTATTACGCCTCCATTCCAATTGGATGATGAGAATTTATCCGAGACCACCCGTTTAACCCATCGCGTTTTAGATTTGCGTCGTCCACAGATGCAAAAGAACTTACGTTTGCGTTATAACGTGGCCATGGAGTGCCGTCGCTATTTGGACACTGCTGGCTTTATTGATATTGAAACGCCGATGCTTACCAAGAGCACGCCTGAAGGTGCGCGAGACTATTTGGTTCCTTCACGCGTGCATGATGGCCACTTCTTTGCCTTGCCACAATCTCCACAACTGTTTAAGCAATTGTTA
>CAILON010000206.1 GCA_903835865.1 uncultured beta proteobacterium | reverse complement strand
TTGAAGGCTTTAGCTGATCGTTTAGTTGAAGCCTTTGCAGAGTTAATGCACCATCGTGTCAGAACTGATCTTTGGGCTTATGCGACTGATGAAATTTTGACGAAGGATGAAATGATTCATGAGCAATACCGTGGCATTCGTCCAGCACCTGGCTACCCAGCATGTCCAGCGCACGAAGTAAAAGAAGATTTATTACGGGTATTGGGTTCAGAGGATATTGGGATGACCTTGACGGAGTCTATGGCTATGAATCCCGCTTCAAGCGTTAGTGGCTTCTATTTGGCTCATCCTGATGCGCGCTACTTCAATGTGGGCAAGTTATCAGCAGACCAGGTTGAGGATTTGGCGCAACGTCGCGGTGCATCTGTAGAGGATATTCGTCGACAGTTATCTAGTTCCCTGGATTAAACGCCCCACAAGACAGGCTCATCCTTGTTTTTAGCTTGTTTCATGAGCTCTAAGAAGGGGTAGGCACGTTGCCCAAGTCTATCGGCAAGCTTGGGGGCTTCAGAGCCTACTTCATCACTGGTTTTTGAGCGCTCTTCTAGATCTTTGAGGATGGCCGTTTCGAGGGATGTGATCAGTACTGGGAGTTGCTCAAACGTCAGGATTCCCCGAGGCTCCAAGGGTCGTCCCAAAATATCGAATATCCGCTTGGTCAAATCAGCCAGCATGATGACATCTGGGCCTGCTTTTGAACGAAATTGATAGATCATTTTGATAGCTTACCACCTGATAAACTCACTCTTCTATGTTGCTAACCAATAAAAACCGATTAATTGAGATGCTGAGCGGAGCCTTGCACGCTTTGGCTCAAGAGCGTGGATTAGGCGAACCCCACCAGCCCCGCTTGGAGCGCCCTAAGGCTGTTGATCATGGCGATGTGGCATGCAATATCGCGCTGCAACTTTCAAAGACTTGGAAGTTAAATCCTCGGGAGTTGGCCCAAGCGCTGGTGGATCATTTGCAGAAGCAGTCTGGATTTAATCAGTTGATTGCCTCTTGTGACATTGCTGGTCCTGGGTTTATTAATTTCCGCCTCAGCAATGCAGCTAAAACTACCGTGGTTCAGGAAGTGTTGACTGCTGGATCACAATTTGGTGAGCTTGCCCCTAGCTCTATTCCAACAGCAAGCGCCCTGATTGAGTTTGTCTCGGCAAATCCTACTGGCCCATTGCATGTTGGCCATGGCCGTCAAGCAGCTCTTGGCGACGCCTTAGCAAATTTGTTAGCAACTCAAGGTATCAAAGTGCATCGTGAGTTTTATTACAACGATGCCGGTGTGCAGATTGCCAACTTGGCACTATCTGTTCAAGCACGCTTGAATGGTTTGAAGCCAGGTGACGCAACGTGGCCTGAGCAAGCTTATAACGGTGAATATATTGCTGAGATTGCTACCGCTTACAAGAACTCCCCAGCTTATCGCGTTGATTTGCCTTCTGCAGAAAAGATCGAAGCGATTCGTCAGTTCGCAGTCGCTTATTTGCGTAACGAGCAAGATATCGATCTAAAAACTTTTGGCGTCAAGTTCGACTGCTATTACTTGGAATCTTCCCTGTATACCGATGGCAGTGTTGCGCAAATTGTTCAAGACTTGCAGAGCATCGGCAAAACATATGAAGCAGATGGCGCTTTATGGTTGAGGTCGACCGATGATGGCGATGATAAAGATCGTGTCATGCGTAAATCTGATGGCAGCTACACCTACTTTGTTCCAGATGTGGCATATCACGCCAGCAAGTGGCAACGTGGGTTTGCAAAGGTCATTAATGTGCAAGGTAGCGATCACCATGGGACGATTGCTCGCGTGCGCTCTGGTTTGCAGGGCGTTGCACAAAAGCGTGCTTGGGATATTCCTAAAGCCTATCCAGACTATGTGCTACATAAGATGGTGACTGTTATGCGAAACGGAGAAGAGGTCAAAATCTCCAAGCGCGCTGGTTCTTATGTCACTGTCCGAGATTTGGTGGAGTGGTCTGGTGGTATTACTCCAGAGATGACTCCAGCAGAAAGAGATTTAGCATTGCAACGAGGTCGTGATGCCGTCCGCTTCTTTTTGATCTCTCGCAAGGCTGATACTGAGTTTGTATTTGATATTGATTTGGCGCTACAGCAAAATGATGAGAACCCAGTGTTCTATGTGCAATATGCACATGC
>CAILON010000205.1 GCA_903835865.1 uncultured beta proteobacterium | reverse complement strand
GCCCTTGATTTTGTAAAGAAAATTAAGCCTTTACTCTAATTGCATTAAATTAGAGGTAGCGCAGTCAAATGCTGCACTAGTAGTGCCCATAATAAAAAGAGTAAAAGAGACGGAGACTTGTCGTGATTCAAAAAATTAGTCCCAGCGTAGCTGAGGCGCTACAAGATATTGCCGAGGGATCCACCATATTGATTTCAGGATTTGGTGGTGCTGGTTTGCCTATTTATCTATTGGATGCTTTGGTAGAGCAGGGGGCAAAGAATTTAACTTTAGTTAGTAATAACGCAGGCAATCAGGGAGTTGGGATCGCCAAGTTGATTGCTGCAGGCCAGGTTCGTAAGATGGTGTGCTCCTTTCCTCGACAGCCTGAGTCTGGCGCATTTGATGATCTTTACCGCGCGGGAAAAATTGAACTAGAGCTGGTTCCGCAAGGAACGCTAGCCGAGCGCATTCGTGCCGGAGGTGCTGGAATTGGCGGTTTTTATACGCCGACTGGTTTTGGTACTGAATTGGCAAATGGAAAAGACACTCGCGTGATAGATGGCGTGAATCAAATTTTTGAGAAAGCCATTAAGGCTGACTACGCTTTAATCAAAGCAGATAAGGGTGACCGCTGGGGCAATCTCACATATCACGGCACCGGTAGAAACTTTGGACCAATTATGGCTACTGCTGCGCGCTGTACTATTGCGCAGGTGAATCAAGTCGTAGAGCTTGGAGCATTAGATCCTGAAGTCGTTGTGACGCCTGGAATTTTTGTTAAGCGTGTCGTGCTAGTGGGAGGTAAGTGATGATGGATCTTTCAAAAGTCAAAAAACGCAGCACAGCTGATATTGCTAAGCGAATTGTGCAGGATATCCCTGATGGTGCCCATGTGAATTTGGGGATTGGTCAGCCAATGTTGATTTCAAACTACCTGCCATCCGACCGTGAAATTTTGTTGCATAGTGAAAACGGTCTTTTAGGAATGGGGCCACTTGCTCACGGCGATGAAATTGATGAAGAGTTGGTTAATGCGGGTAAGCAGCCTGTGACGATGTTGCCTGGAGCTTCTCTTTGCCATCATGCAGACTCCTTTGTCATGATTCGCGGTGGCCACATCGATATTTGTGTTCTTGGCGCATTCCAAGTTTCTGTCAAAGGTGATATTGCCAATTGGCGAACAGGGGACCCTAAGGCAATTCCTGCTGTTGGGGGTGCAATGGATCTGGCATTGGGTGCAAAAAAGCTGTTTGTCATGATGGAGCACCTTACCAAGTCGGGCGAATCAAAATTTGTTAAGGAATGCACCTATCCTTTGACTGCACTTGAGGCAGTTGATTGCATTTACACGGATTTAGCAACGATTGCCGTCACACCAGATGGTTTAGTAGCAATCGATTGGGTTGACGGTTTATCTTTTGAAGAGCTACAAGAGTTAAGTGGCGTGCCTTTAAGAAGGGTAGCTCAATAATGAGTAAATTTATATTGCCTTTTATATTGGCGGCTATAGGCTTTAGTCTGAACACCACCTATGCTGCAGACCCTGCAGGTAACTACCCCACAAAACCTATTCGCTTAATTGTCGGTTTTTCTCCAGGTGGTGCAGCAGATACAGTAGGTCGTGCTTTGGCAGAAGGATTGTCAACACGCTTGGGACAGCCGGTAGTGGTAGAAAATAAAGCTGGAGCCAATGGCAACATTGCTGCAGAATTTGTCGCACGTGCACCAGCCGATGGTTATGTTCTTTACTTCCCTTCAATCGGGCACGCGGTAAATGTTTCTTTATATAAAAACTTGTCCTATGACGCTGTAAAGGACTTTACGGCAATTGGTGGCGTATTTTCAGCGCCTAATATTTTGGTAGTGCCAATGAGTTCTCCATATAAAACAGTGGGGGAATTGATTGCTGCAGGCAAAGCTAGTCCTGGGAAACTTACTTTTGCTTCTAGTGGAAGTGGCACCTCAGTGCATCTCTCGGCAGTGTTGTTTGAGAAAATGGCCAAGATAGAAATGGTGCATATTCCCTATAAGGGGACTGGTAGCGCCATGCCTGATGTCATTTCAGGGCAGGTAGATATGAGTTTCCCCAACCTACCAAGTGGTTGGCCCCAAGTGAAAGCAGGAAATCTGCGCGCGCTTGGTGTCACGACAGCCAAACGTTCAGGGGCGGCACCGAGTGTACCCACAATTGCAGAATCTGGCTTACCAGGCTACGACATGGCAACTTGGTATGGTTTAGTAGCGCCCGCCAATTTACCGGTCGCCATTCGTAATCAGATTAATAAAGAGTTGCAGTCCGTATTGGCCGATCCTAAATTTCGGGATAAGTTAATTGCCCAGGGCGCTGATCCGATGCCCGGAACTCCTGAGCAGTTTTCTCAATTCATCAAGTCTGAAACTGAAAAATGGCGCAAGTTGATTGCGCAATCCAATATTACGGTTGACTAAGTCCGCTAAAAAGAAATTAATTTAAGGAAGTGATATGTCTTTTGCTGCGAATGCATGTATTGCAGGAATTTATGAGCACCCACTGCGTGTTGCCCCTGATCATACTGTCGCCCAACTGCATGCAGAAGTTGCTCGCGGAGCTTTGTTAGACGCAGGACTCACCCTGAATGATGTCGATGCTTATTTTTGCGCAGGCGATGCACCTGGTATGGGACCAGTTTCAATGGCGGATTATCTGGGCTTAAAAAAGTTAAGTTATTTGGACTCCACTGACACTGGCGGCTCTTCTTATCTAGCCCATGTAAACCATGCTGCACGAGCAATTGCGACGGGGCAATGTAAGGTCGCCTTGATCACCTTAGCGGGGCGGCCTAAATCTGAGGGTTCCAGCGGGACGCAAGTGCGTAGTCAATATGCTAGCGCCCCTGATTTTGCTTTTGAAAAACCATATTCTCCAGCACCATTAAATACGTATGCTATGTGCGCCATGCGCCATATGCATGAGTACGGAACTACTAGTGAACAATTGGCTTGGATTAAAGTAGCCGCCTCTCACCATGCACAGCATAATCCGCATGCGATGCTTAAGGATGTTCTAACGGTTGAGGATGTTCTTAGTTCTCCAATGATTGCTGATCCATTACATCGTGCGGATTGTTGTGTAGTTACAGATAGTGGCGGTGCGCTAATCGTGGTTCATCCAGATATTGCCAAGACACTGAAAAAGCCGGTGATCACGATGATGGGCGCTGGGGAAACAACTAAAGGTCAAATGGGTGGTAAGGTCGATTTGACCTATTCCGGATTGGCTTGGGCGGCGCCACGAGCCTTTGCAGAAGCCAAGTTAACGCCAGAGCAGATACGCTATGCGTCTATTTACGATAGCTTCACTATTACTGTTTTAATTCAGCTAGAGGATCTGGGGTTCTGCAAGAAGGGTGAGGGCGGCCGATTTGTTGAGGATGGACAGCTGATTTCTGGCAAAGGACAGCTTGCCTTTAATACAGATGGCGGCGGTTTATGTAATAACCATCCCGCTAACCGAGGCGGCATGACTAAGGTCATTGAGGCAGTTAGACAATTGCGAGGAGAGGCTCATCCAGCAGTGCAGGTTCCTAATTTGGAGTTTGCGCTTGCCTCTGGTATCGGTGGCGCATTAGGAACTCGTCATGGTGCTGCTGCATTAATTATGGGGAGACTGCAATGAGTCAAGGATATCGCTTGCCAAGTCCCAATATCAATTCTGAAAATAAGGCATTTTGGGATGCTGCGCAGAACAATCAACTGAGTTTAAAGTTTTGCAATAGCTGTAAAGAGCCACATTACTATCCTCGTACCATTTGCCCTCACTGTGGCAGTGATGACACTCTATTGGTAGAGTCAAAAGGTCTTGGGGAAATCTATTCCTATACCGTGATGAGGCGTGGAGTTGAGGTTCCATTTGCAATGGCTTATGTGCGATTGGACGAGGGCATTTCTTTGCTCACCCATCTAACTAATTGCGATTTTGATGCAATACAAATAGGTCAAAAAGTCAGAGTGGTGTTTCAGGAAACCCAAGATGGCACAAAGACGCACCTCTTCGAACCTCTTAACTAGTTAGTGGATTAAGTACGCTTTAGCAATCTACTTGCTAAAGCGTCTCCAGTTTCCTTGGTCCCTAGATTTCCACCAATATCATTTGTTACTTCCTTGGCGAGAATGGCTTCGCCAACCCCCACTTTAATTGCCTTGGCAGCAGTTAAATATTTATCACTTCCTGAGCGTTGGGCATACCATTCCAATAGCAATGCTGAAGAAAGAATCAGTGAGTAGGGATTGGCAATATTTTTTCCCGCAATATCTGGAGCGGAACCATGTGCAGCTTGCGCCATGGCATGTTTAGAACCAGCATTGATTGAGGCTGCTAATCCAAGGCTACCTGAAAGCTCTGATGTTAAGTCCGAGAGGATATCCCCAAACATATTGGTAGTAACAATGACATCAAATTGATCTGGAGCCCTAACGAGTAGTGCCGCCATTGCGTCAACAATAAAGTCATCGACAATAACATCTGGAAATTTTTTCCCAATTTCATGGCAAATATCTAAAAACATACCATCGGCGATTTTAAGAACATTTGCCTTATGAACAATAGTTAAGTGTTTTTTTCTAGCCTGAGCTAATTCAAAAGCACTCTGAGCAATGCGCTCACAGCAGTGACGGGTTATGCGCCTTAGCGAGATGGCAACATCACGAGTAACTAATATTTCCCCGCTACCTTGTTCCATATTGCGGTCGGCATAGAATCCCTCAGTATTTTCGCGCACGACAATTAAATCAAAATTATTTACTGGAGAGCGAAGCCCATCATAGGTTTTCGCAGGTCTAATATTTGCGTATAAATCTAGGGATTTGCGAAAAAATTTAGAAGGGTTTATTTCACCCTTAGCTTCATCCTTGAAATCTAATGTGGACATGGGTCCGAGGATGAGGCCATCCACTTTCTCTACCTTCTTAAGTAGGGGGCCTGTCACGGTGGCCCCATATTTTTTTAAGCTTTCATGGCCCGCGATCTCATCTTCAATTTCAAGATCTAGCTTGAAGACTTGATTGGCCGCATTGAGTACTTGTTTAGTCGCCTCAGAAATTTCTGGGCCTATACCGTCACCGGCAATCATAATAATTTTCATAGTTTTCTTTTGATTATCTCTGTCACTCTACTTTGAGATTAGTGCTTTTGACAACGTTTTGCCACAGCTTGAGTTCGTTATTCAACATCTTTTGAAAATCAGCTGGTGATGCTTTATAGGCTAATGCACCTTCCTTCGCTAATCTTGTCTTTAATGGATCTTTATTGGCGGCATAATTCACGGCTTCATTTAATTGTTTAACTATGGTGTTGGGCGTCCCTGGAGGTGCAACAATTCCCCACCATGTACTTATATTAAAACCAGGAACGCCTGCTTCAATTGCTGTAGGGACTGCAGGGAAGAGTGGGGAGCGTTTTTCGCTAGTGATGGCTAAAACATTGACTCTATCCGTCTCCACATAAGGAAGAATCGTAGGAATAGTTGCAAAGAACACTTGTACACGACCTGCTAATAGGTCTATGGTGGCTGGCCCACTGCCCTTATAGGGTATATGGGTTAATTTGGCGCCCGTTTTTTGTTTAAAAAGTTCGCCTGATAAATGGTTGATGCTACCAGGACCCGCAGAGCAGTAGTTAAGACCATCAGAAGTTTGATTGCTCAGCTGAATGAGTTCAGAAAGGGATTTTGCTGGGACGGATTTATTGCTCACCACTAATAGCGGGCCACGGCCAATAACTGCTACCGGTGAAAAATCTTTTTCAACGTTATATCCGGCCGCCGAATCGGTGGCAGCGTGCGTAATGAATGTTGAAGTGACAAAAAGAAGGGTATAGCCATCCGCATCTGCTTTAGACCCCATACTTGCGCCTATAGATCCACCGCCACCACCTCGGTTATCGACGATGACAGATTGACCTAGTTTTTCACTGAGTATTTTGGCGAGATCTCTTGCAATGCTATCCGTTCCGCCTCCTGGCGCGAATGGAACTATCAAAGTAATGGGTTTTTCGGGGAAGATGCCTGCATTAACCGCTGGGATTACTAGCGCCAATATTAGCGCTGTAATGAGACGCATTATGAACGTTGAAATAGTCATGCGGCCTATACCAATTTCTTGAGGGCTTCCAAGTAGTTTTCTGGATTAAGCGGCTTGCCTTCGCGTTGCGCTTCCCACATTACTTGCCCAAGACATTCCATGATGCGATGCTGTGCCTCATGATTGGAGCCTAATTTTTTTGCGAGTTTCTCTGCAATCTCTTTGATACCCGGGGGTTGATTGATGGAGATTTGTTCGCTAATAGAAAGGTGCATCGATAGATGTAGAAACGGATTCGTTTCACCGCGCTCTGGAGTGTAGTCTTGCTCAAGAGCGCCCTCTGGGTCTGCGAGTAATGCATGATATTCAGGGTGTTCTTGCATCCAATCACCCGCAAGCGTTTCCATGGAATCCAGAATATGATTCTCATTCTTCTTTTTCCAGGTGTCGCAGAAAAAACGACGTACTTCTTCGCGGGTTGGATTAAATAGGGCCACGAACTTTTCCTTTACCAGTTTTTTGTTTAAAGCCGCAAAGTGGTTCAACAATGCATTGCGCGCATTCAGGGGAGCGAGCCTTACAAGTGTACCTGCCGTGGAGAATTAGCCAATGATGGGCATCGAGCAGATATTCTTTTGGCACCCTTTTGAGTAGTTGCTCCTCAACTTTGACAACATCTTTACCAGGAGCTAGCCCAGTACGATTAGAAACTCGAAAGATGTGAGTGTCTACGGCAATGGTGGGCTGACCAAAGGCGGTATTTAAAATTACATTCGCTGTTTTTCTGCCAACACCTGGTAAAGCTTCTAACTCTTCTCGGGTTTGCGGAACTTCACCACCATGCTTCTCAAGTAAGAGCCGGCAAGTTTCTTGAATATGCTTGCCTTTTGAATTAAATAAGCCGATATGCCGAATAAAAGGACGCACCCCTTCTTCACCAAGCCCCAGTAGGGCTTGTGGGGTATTGGCGACCTTAAAAAGTTGTCGTGTTCCCTTATTAACTGAGACATCTGTTGCTTGCGCAGAGAGTAAAACAGCAATCAGTAATTCAAAAGGGGAGCTGTATTCAAGCTCAGTTTCAGGTTTTGGATTGTTGGCTTTGAGCTGCTCAAAAAAAGCACGTCGCTTTTCTAAATTCATCATTTTTTATTTTGCGCTCTTGCAATGGCAGCAGTAATGATGGCTCGTTTTCTATCTTGTTCTTTCTTTGCATCTTCTGAGAATGCATCTTCAGCATTAACAGCAAGTAATTTTGCGGCCGCTTTTTTAGCTAAGCGCGCATCATTATCTTTTTCTTCTCTATCGAGACGATGTTCGCGATCATGGTAG
>CAILON010000204.1 GCA_903835865.1 uncultured beta proteobacterium | reverse complement strand
GTACTTTGAGCTTTTCTAGTAAGGGTGCCAGTGATTCACCTGAGAACTCTACTAACAAAATCGCTTCTGGAGTTTGTGTTTGAGGGTCAATCAAGGCAGTTTCAACAGTCTTCTTAAAACTCGGATTACTGCGGGCTAAATCAATCATGGTGCGATCAACCAACTCAACAGCGGTAGGTCCTAGTTTGACAATGTGCTGCGCACTATCCATGGCCTTATAAAAGCTAGCAAAGTTCACAATGCCAAGCACCTTATGCCCTGCTAAGGGGGAGAGTTTGAGCTTGAGAGACTTAAAGTAGGCGAGCGTACCTTCACTGCCTACTAATAAGTGCGCAAGATTAACGCTGCCGTCTTGGGTGTAAGGTAATTCACTTTGGGGATGGAAGATATCGAGGTTGTATCCAGCAACGCGTCTCAGTACTTTCGGAAAGCGAGCCTCTATCTCTGGTTGTAAGGTATTGGCCAAACCTTTTACAAAGTCACCTAATTGTTTAGCAACGCCAGAACTATTAGCGTAGTCTGCAAATTGCCCAATTTTCCCATTGGCTAGCCATGCATCAATACCTAAGACGTTATGTACCATATTGCCGTAAGCAATCGAGCGACTGCCACAAGAGTTATTGCCTGCCATGCCACCAATCGTGGCTTGCCCTCCGGTGGATACGTCAACCGGATACCAAAGACCATATTGCTTTAGCTGGGCATTGAGATGATCAAGAACCATGCCAGGCTGTACTTCAACATAGCCTTGGTCGATATTGAGATCTAAAACATTTCTAAAGTATTTGCTGTTATCAATGACAAGTGCAGTACCAGTCGTTTGGCCGCATTGACTTGTCCCGCCGCCCCTAGGCAATACGGGCACTTTGAGATCAGCTGCAATCTCAATTGCTGTAGCAATATCTTCGGCTGTCTTGGGTGCAAATACAGCAACCGGCATCGCTTGATAAATGGAGGCATCGGTTGCATATCTGCCGCGACTCGCAATATCCGTCATGACTTCACCAGATGTCTCTTGTTTGAGGCGCTTAGCCAGTAAGGCTTGATCCACCATCAATTCTTTCATAGCCATTGGTTTGTTCATGATTTGCAGACCTGTGCCGACTTTTCAGATTTGAGGAGCTGCACTACGACATCCCGTTTATTAGTGACATGCGAGATCATGACCTTGCGCATTCGAGCACTATCGCGTGCTTTAAGGGCGTCTAACATTTCTTGATGTTCTTCAACTGCTTTTTCCCACTTGACTCCATCTTGATTGGAGCGAAAGCGCAAAGCTTCGATGCGTGCATTGACTTGCGAAAAAATTTTTGTCAGGACTGGATTGTTGGCAGCCTGATTAATCAGGTGATGAATACTGAGATTCAGTTTGTAGTAGCTCGACAAATCTCTTCTGGCATAGGAGGCCATCATTTCATATTGAAGGGCTTCTAATTCAGAGAGGGTGCTATCGCTAATATTCTGAGCGGCCAATTCTCCAGAGTAGCCCTCTAACTGGGCAATCACATCAAAGGTATGAATGACATCTGCCAGACTCAGTTCAATCGCAATTGCGCCACGATTGGCAATAAGTTCCACTAGACCATCAGCAGCTAAACGACGAATTGCTTCCCGAATAGGGGTGCGAGAAACATTGAGTCTCTCGGCCAACTCCCGTTCATTGAGTTTGCTGCCTGGCGCAATCTTGCCTTCGACCAATAAAGATCTCAAGGCTTGAAAAGTCGCCTCATGCAAATTTTGCGAACCTGCTTGTTCTATCAGCCCCATGCTTATGCCTTAATTTGTATACAAAATAATGATAAGCCATCACAAATGATAAATAAACCTTTATTTAGGCTTTATTTTAGGCATATGAGAGATATTTTTTGCATACAAAATGGAAAAATAGGAAAAATTCCCTTACACTAGTGCCACTATTAACTTAAAACCTCAGTGAGACAAAACATGCTGAAACTCGATAATCACCTATCTGGACGCCACTTTTTACACATCCCTGGACCTAGTCCAGTGCCCTCGCGTGTTCTGCGCTCCATTAGCTATCAAACCATTGATCATCGTGGTCCTGAGTTTGGTCAATTTGGTCTCAAGGTATTGGAGGGTATTAAAAAGATTTTTAAGACCGAGCAGCCTGTGATGATTTATTCCGCCTCCGGAACGGGCGCTTGGGAAGCTGCTTTAGTAAACGTGCTCAATCCCGGTGACAAAGTATTGTTTTATGAGACAGGACAGTTTGCTAATTTATGGCGTGCTCTTGCTAAGCGACTAGGACTTGAAGTTGAAGTAGTCGGCAAGGCAGGGCAGGATACTTGGCGTTGGGGTGTGGATGCCACTGTTATTGAAGAGCGTTTGCGTAAAGATACGCAGCATGAAATCAAGGCAGTGTGCGTTGTGCATAACGAAACATCTACTGGCATGACTTCTAATATCTTGGCGGTTCGCAAAGCCATTGATGCCGCTAAACATCCAGCGCTCATGCTCGTGGACGCCGTGTCTGGCTTGGGTTCGGCGGACTATGAGCATGATCAGTGGGGTGCTGATATAACGATTTCTGGTTCACAAAAAGGCTTGATGTTACCGCCAGGAATTGGATTTAATGCGCTCTCGCCAAAAGCCCTTGAAGCAAGTAAACACAACAAATTTCCTAAGTCGTATTGGGCTTGGGATGAAATTTTAGAGTCCAATAAAACTGGCTATTGGCCAACTACACCCAGTACTAATCTGATGTATGGCTTACATGAAGCTATGGACATGATGATGACTGAAGGTCTAGATAATATATTTGCACGTCATCAACGTTTGGCACAAGCATGTCGTCATGCTGTGGCAGCCTGGGGTCTTGAGAATCAATGTCAAGATGCCAATGCTTATTCACCAGTATTAACGGCTGCCGTAGTGCCTGATGGTATGGACGCTGATAAATTGCGTAAGCATGCCCTGGAAAAATTTAATCTCTCATTGGGTACAGGTCTTGGCAAACTCAAAGGGAAAATATTCCGTATTGGCCATTTGGGTGACTGCAATGAGCTAAGTCTGATGGCTGCTCTGAGTGGGGTAGAAATGAGCCTGGGCTCTATGGGCTATAAACCCAAGGAAAGCGGCGTTGTAGCTGCCCAGGAGTTCTTAAAGTAAGCGCTGGCAAGGCTGGCACCCCTATACCCCTTATAATTCATGCACTTATATTGCATTCACTAAACTATATTCGAGACAGAAAGATTACCCATGTTCGCTACTAAACCTTAAGTGACACAAGCTGATGTACAAAAGATTTTGGATGCAGCAAATAAACATGCTGCTGAAAATAATTGGGCGGTGACGATTGCGGTTTGTGATGAAGGTGGACACATGCTTGGCTTGATTCGTCGTGACGGTTGTGCTCCATTGTCTTCTTACATCGCTCAAGAAAAAGCACGTACTGCTGCGATGGGTCAACGTGAGACTCGCGTTTATGAAGAAATTATTAATAACGGCCGTATATCCTTTTTATCTGCCCCACATCTTTCGGGCATGTTAGAGGGTGGGGTCAATATCGATGTAAATGGATTCACCATCGGCGCAGTCGGCGTTTCCGGCGTTAAATCGGCTGAGGATGCTGCCACCGCTAAGGCCGGCATTGCTGCCATTCTGTAAGTTACCTTGATAAATTCTGCTACTGAAATAACATCCCCTACAGGGGCTAGCGAATCCGCTGCCCCTATCGAAACCCCTGAGGTAACCATCACCTTTGCTGACTTTGGTTTAGATCCAAAGATTCAAAAAGCGGTCTCTGAGCAGGGTTACACCATCCCTACACCGATTCAAGCACAAGCGATTCCGCATGTATTGCTGGGTAGTGACTTGATGGGTGCAGCCCAAACAGGAACTGGTAAAACTGCCGCCTTTGTATTGCCCATCATTCAAAAGATTTTGCGTCATGCTAGTAGTAGCGCTTCACCTGCGCGCCATCCGATTCGCGCCTTGGTTTTAACGCCGACTCGAGAGTTAGCAGTGCAGGTTGCTGAGAATGCAGCTAGCTATTCCAAGCACACAGACTTGCGCACAGCCGTGGTCTATGGTGGTGTGGATATGAAAGAGCAAGTTGCCTTGCTGCGTAATGGGGTAGAGATTTTGATTGCAACTCCAGGCCGCTTGTTAGATCACATTGGTTCTAAGGTAGCGAATTTATCTCAAGTAGAGTTGTTGGTGCTTGATGAAGCGGACCGCATGCTCGATATGGGCTTCTTGCCTGATTTGCAGCGCATTATTAATTTAATTCCAGCGCAAAGACAAACCCTATTGTTTTCTGCGACATTCTCACCAGAAATCAAAAAGCTCGCACAAAGTTATTTACGCACACCAGTAACAGTAGAAGTGGCGCGCCAAAATGCGGCGGCCGATACTGTTTCACAAGTAATTCATATGGTGTCATCAAGTGATAAGCAGCGCGCTATCGTGAAGGTGCTTGAGGCACGTACTCATCAAGGTTTATCACGTCAATGCATCATTTTTACCAATAGCCGTTTGGGCTGTGCCAAGTTAGCCCGCGCCTTAGAGCGTGATGGTATTAAGGCGGGAGCAATTCATGGGGATAAGAGTCAAGGTGAACGTACTCTCACTTTAGATGCGTTTAAATCTGGCGCGATTGAAGTTTTAGTGGCAACTGATGTAGCTGCTCGCGGTCTCGATATTCCGGATATGCCTTGTGTGATTAATCATGAGTTGCCTTATAGCGCTGAAGATTTTATTCATCGTATTGGTCGAACTGGTCGTGCGGGTAGCAAGGGCGATGCGATTGCATTGGTAGACGCAAGTGAAAAGCGTTTGCTCGACGATATTGAAAAGTTGATGAAGCGTAAGTTAGAAGTGAAGCCTTTGCCTGAAGGAGACGGCGGAAGTTCTGGAGGTTCTGGAAGTGCTATAAGTACTCGAAGCACTTCATCTGGCAGAAGTTCATCTAGCGCATCTGCTCCAGCAAAAATGTCGGATCCATTTTTCTATATGCCTTATGAGCCAGGTGCTGCAAAAGACATAGAAGCGAACTCAAGCACTTCATCTGTTACTGAGGCAAAAAAAGTAGGAATCGTTCCTGCAAAGCCGACTGTAGGTGCCTTGCTCGGCGGCTTTAAGAAAAAGTAATTAACGCCGTAGTTACTTTTTCCAAGCCTGAATAGCTACTTGTAGCCACTGTACAATGGTGATGTTCTCACCATCTGGTAGATCTCTTAATCCCAAATGTTTTGCTGCTTTGCGTAATTCTGCCAGCGCCTGTTTCTCAGTCTGTGTCTGAATTTGGGTAGCTAAAGTCTGCTTACTCAATTTCTCGCCATGTTCATCAAGTACCAATGGCAGATGCAGATATTGGGGAGTGTTTAATCTCAAGATATTTTGTAGATGAATTTGTCTGCCGGTATTACTAAGCAAATCTGCGCCTCGTACAATATGGGTGATGCCTTGTAGAGAATCATCGACTACCACTGCTATTTGATAGGTAAATACACCATCGTTACGCCT
>CAILON010000203.1 GCA_903835865.1 uncultured beta proteobacterium | reverse complement strand
TAATTGGATTTGCGTTACCGCCGCTGTTGGGTTTAGTGAAAGTATCTCCAGTTCGTTTAATACGCAAAGAGTATGCGCGCCTTCCAGGCTCTGCTATATGGGTTGCTATTTTCGGTCTCGGTGTCTGTCTGGCTTTAATTGCGATGGCAGCGCGGGATTGGAAGTTAGCCTTATGGACTACCGTAAGTTTTGGTGGAGCCGTTGCGCTGTTTGGCTTGATTTCTTGGCTGTCATTATGTTTGCTTGGAAAAATTCGCAGTCAATCTTTTGTAATCCGCTTCGTACTTCTTACGCAAAGTAGAAGTATGGTTTATGCCATTGTGCAAATTACTGCACTAGGCATCGCCATCATGGCTCTATTGATGATTCTTTTGCTACGCCAAGATTTATTAAGCGCATGGCAGGGCAATATCCCGGCCGATGCACCCAATCGATTCATGATTAATGTTCAGGAAAATCAAAAACAGGGTATAGATCAGTTACTAGTCGATGCTGGTATCGGTAAGCCAGATTTTTATCCGATGGTTCGGGGTCGCTTAATTGATATCAATGGTCAGGCTATTGGCCCAAATGATTATCAAGATGAGAATGCAAGGCGCTTAGTAGATCGCGAGTTCAATCTCTCTTATACCGATCAATTGCCGAGTGGCAACCGCATCACTTTAGGCAAATGGATTGACGGCAGCGTACCGCAAGTTTCCATTGAAACGGGCATTGCCAAAACCTTGAAACTGAAGTTGGGTGATCAGCTGACTTTTGAGGTGGCAGGTGAAAAAATTAGCGCACCGATCACCTCCTTACGAAAACTAGACTGGGGCTCAATGCGCGTGAACTTCTTTGTCATCATGCCGGCAAGCTTATTAAGTCAATTACCCCAATCCTGGATCACCTCCTATTACCAGGGGCCTAATAAAGATGATTTAGATTTTCGTATAACGCAAGCCTATCCCAATCTCACGGTGGTAGATGTCACTACTTCTTTGCAGCAAATACAGGAAGTGATCAATAAACTAACAGCTGCATTGGGTTTGTTATTTATCTTCACCATTATTGCTGCTATCTTAGTATTGATTGCAGCAATTTCCGCTACTCAAGATGAGCGCTTTAGAAATGCGGCTTTACTAAAAGCGCTTGGCGCCTCACGCAAAGTGCTTTCACAGATCGCAACTCTAGAGCTTTTGCTAGTTGGTGTAATTTCTGGCGCATTAGCTGGTATTGCTGCGGGGATTGCTGCCTGGGCTTTAGGGCGCTTTGTGCTGGAAATTGAATTCCATGCATTTATTCAATCAATGTTGATGGGTCTTGCCTTTGGCATGACTGCTTGCTTGATGGCAGGCTACCGATTCCAGAAAAAAATCCAGAAGGCTAGCTCAATTGAATGCCTGAGGGCAGTTTAAGCCCCGTCAAAGCTCTTTAAGAGAGCGTCACTAGATTTTTTGGTAATTCAACTAAGCGAGTACCAGCAAATCGATCAGGTAGTCCCTGACGCTCTAAAGGGCTCTTACGATCAAGATAAATAGTGAGCGGCCAAAGAAATAACGCTACTGTGAAAAGCATTTCGATAATCTGCCATTTTTCCAGATGAAAAACAAACTGCAGCACTACGCAAGGCAAGATCCACAGCGAGCCAAACACGTAGCGCCATAGTGCTTGGCGTTTATTGAGCTTGTAACCATTTTTGCCAATCATGCGCACACGCCAAGTTTGCATTGCCAGTGTTTGTCCAGATTTAGTCCAGTACCACACGAAATAAATTCCAAGTACTACATACAAATATAAAAAAGTAAGCCAACTGGGAAGGGAAATATTGAACAAAATCCCTAAACCAAGATTAGGCAAGAGAAAGGTGAAGGCAACTACTCCAAGCAATACAAGTTGCTCATACAGGCCACACGATATGCGACGCCAAAATTGGGGAGAAGGTAATACGTTTAATTCCGCAGGCGTCATAAAGCGGCGTGGCAATCAGTTGGGTTTTGTATTAATTATTGCTTGAGCTAGGCTCAGGGCTTGCAGGGGCGGTGGTGCTCTCCGCCGGAGTGCTGAGGGTAAGCGTTGGCTTTTGCTTAATAGGGTGCTGTTGCAGTGTAGGTGCGTTTGCTGCAGTTGGCTTCTTCTTAGCCTCTGATTCTGCTAATTTCTTTTTTTGCTCATCGCTGAGTTTTTGATATGCACTCCAAGCCTCAACCTTTTTTTCAGCTGGAAACTTGAGGCTACTGAGATAGTTATCCCGCGCAAGCCGACGATCTTTTTGCGAGAGGCTTGACCAACTCCCCATTCTGGATTGAAGGCGTTCTTGATCTTGCCCGCTCATCTTGGGATAGATGTTGGCAACCTGAATCCATTTTTTTCGGCTATCGGGAGACATGTAGTCCCAATCACTTTCGAGAGGCTTGAGAATTTTTTGTTGGGTTGGCTTTAAGCCTTCCCAAGTACCATCCGGTTTTTTTTCTGGAATGCCAGTCGCTTTGCTATGTGAGCCACCAGAGACTGCTGGAGTTTGAGCTTGTACAACTACCAAAGCAAAAGGACCTAAAGCTAGCGCTAAGCTAGCGCTAGCAAGAAAGGTCTTGAGCTTGAAGGTCATTCGATAATCTGTTGTTATTTGCTTTGAATACTATCGCTGCTCGTGGAATCAGAAAGTGGACCATTTTTCAAGAACGCCATAAAACCACTATCAGCATAGGCATCGGGAGGTACGTCATCGGTCAACAGTGCTGCATCTACTTCGGCAATATCGTTAATACGCGAGTCATCTTGCCATTGGGCAATGCCAATGAGACCAAATACTAATACCGCTAATGGAGCAGCCCAGCTAACGGTATCCCAGATGCCATTCGATGAGTTAGAGCCCCATACGCCCGAAGAGCTAACCAAAGCACGCTTTTGAACCCGCATTTTTTCGGGTTTTTTCAGAGAAAGGGCTTTCTTGCGTGCTGCATAGAGACGATCTTTGATTTCAGAAGATAAGTTGCTGGCGCCTTGGCGGAGCAGGGATGCGCTAGCCCGACCAAATTGGTCAGCTTCTATCTGGGTTAGTTGGTCATCAATGTGTTTCACAGCGTAATTCCTTTTAATTTCAATGCCTTAGCTAAGGTTTGTGTTGCCCTAGAACAATGCGTTTTGACACTGCCTTCGCTACAACCCATCGATTTGGCAGTTTCAGTAATACTAAGCTCATCCCAATAACGCATCAGGAAGGCTTCTCGTTGACGTACAGGTAATTTAGCTATTTCTGACTCCAAAGCCTGTAAAAGCTGACTTTGTTCGAGTTTATGTGCCCCATCCTGGTGAATTTCGCTGTCATCCGGAGCAGAAAGGGACTCTAAGGGGTCAAAATCGTCGTTTTCGTCTGATTTCTTGCCCATATTCGAAAATAGGGTTACCCAGGTATTTCTAACCTTTTGGCGTCTAAACCAATCGTGGATACGATTTTGTAGGATCCGCGTAAAAACTAAAGGCAGTTCGTTAGCAGGCCGGTCCCCATATTTTTCGGCCAACTTAATCATTGCATCTTGCACAATATCCAAAGCGGCATCGTCATCACGCACGGCATAAACCGCTTGCTTAAAAGCGCGCTGTTCGATACCGCTTAGAAAATCAGATAGTTCTTGGGCTGATGCCATGAAATGGATTAGACCTGAATCAGAAGGAATTGAGCCATTTTAGGGGATTGCTATAGAATATAGGGCTTACTACCTAGATTCTCATTTACGAAGTGGTTTTTCCGGTAGCAGCGCCGTTCGAACTCGGGCCACAAGCAAGAGACAGAACAGACCAATCAATTTTTTGCCGAAAATTGCAAAGGACGAAAGAAAATGAATACAAGCAGCGCCGAATTTTTAGCTACTAAAGCTAACAAAGACTCATCAAATCCAAATACCGCAGAAGCGCCTCCAGAGATGATTGGCGCTGAAATGCTGGTTAAAGCATTGCATAAAGAAGGTGTTGAATATGTTTGGGGTTACCCAGGCGGTTCCGTACTCTTTATTTACGATGAAATTTTTAAGCAAGATAAGTTCGAACAT
>CAILON010000202.1 GCA_903835865.1 uncultured beta proteobacterium | reverse complement strand
TCATTTTTGTTCTGAACTTTACTTTAGAGGTTCTTGTTTCTTATGGGGCTTCTTATGTCCATCTTGTTCAAGTGCTGTGTCTTATTGGCATATTGAGTGCCTGGGTTTTAGTGGAGGACCTGCTGATTTTAAGACTGCACGATTGGAGTCCTTTTCGGGTCTTAACTTTCTTACTCATTATGCAGGCGGTGCTACCAATCCTAAGGATGAGTTTCTTGGCTTTTGATTCGCAAGCCGTTAGCTCCGATTGGTTGCCCCATACTCAGGAGCAGAATAACTGGCATTACTTATTCTTCGTTCCGTATAGCTTAATTTTTATGGGAGTTCATCGATCGATTGTGAGTCTTTTTACCTTGAATGAAAAGGTTCATGCCCAGAATACAGAAAAGCAAATGCTCGTTACGTTGAATGCATTGGCTTTAGCACGTGATCACGAAACAGGAAATCATATTATTCGCACTCAACACTACGTCAAAAGTCTAGCCTTGAGACTTAGGATAATGGGCCACTATGTAAAAGAGTTAAATGATCAATGTATCGACACTTTATATAAGGCAGCCCCTTTGCACGATATAGGTAAGGTAGGGATACCCGACAATATCTTGAATAAGATAGGACGCCTAAGTGATGAAGAATGGCAAATAATGAAGTCTCATGCCACTATTGGTGAGGCGGTTCTATCCTCAGCCGATATTGAGTTTGGGGGAGATCAGGGAGTAATGAAGAAGGCCATCCAAATTGCTGGTGGACATCATGAAAAATGGGATGGGACAGGTTACCCCCGTGGCTTAAAGGGCAATGAAATCTCGCTATCTGCACGCATCATGGCGCTTGCGGATGTTTACGATGCTTTAGTAAGTGAACGGGTTTATAAGTCTGGGTGGAGTCATGAAGATGCTGTTAAGGAAATCGTATCGAAGAAGGGTATCCATTTCGATCCTTTGGTCGTAGATGCTCTTATCGCAGAACAGTCCAATTTCCAAGAAATAGCCAATAAATATCGAGATAACTAGACGTCCGCTTTGGGTCGGAAAGAGCCTGCGATAGCTGACTAATCCCAACGTCTGCTTCTAGTGTTACTGCTGCCCTTGCTGGCGGCTGTAATCCAGCGCAAAGTGATATTCCCTTACACACAAGGAGAACGTCATGGAAATGAGTATTGCAACCCAGCATAAAGAACCCTGGAACAAAGGCAAACTGACGGGGCAGAAAGCGCCACTCAAGCTAAAAGACATTTGGGCCATTCGAGTGCGACTTCAACTCAATAACAACAAGCGGGATTTGGCTTTATTCAATTTGGCTATTGATAGCAAGTTACGAGCTTGTGATTTGGTCAAACTCAAGGTGAGAGATATCTGCACTGGAGACCATGTTTCATCCAGAGCTACCATCCTGCAGCAAAAGACTCACCGGCCAGTCCAGTTTGAGATTACAGAGCCTACTAGAGCCGCAGTAGAGCAATGGATGCGATTTGATACCTTGCGATCAGAAGATTACCTATTTCCTAGTCGCATTATTGAATCACCTCATCTATCAACTAGGCAGTACGCTAGGATTGTTCATAGTTGGGTAGGTTCTATTGGTTTGGAATCAGCAAACTATGGCACGCACACCATGCGTCGTACTAAAGTCTCTTTAATTTATCGACGAACTAAAAACCTTCGAGCCATTCAATTACTACTGGGCCATACCAAGCTAGAAAGTACGGTTCGATACTTAGGCATTGAAGTGGATGATGCTTTGGAGATGGCAGAACAAACTGAGGTTTGAATGTAAGAGCAGATGGTGGCCAAAAACCATGGTCTGCTCCTCTCTCATTAGCCGTCAATCAATATGCTGTCCCTTGGTGGGCAAATATCGACCCAAAGCTACCATTTTATCTAATTGAGAGTCATTCTCATTTATCTGTTAAGATGAGAACTATTCTCATTAAGTATATTTGGCATTGACGATGTTTTTCTCACTTAACCCCAGCCGCAAAGGCTTCATAAGCTTAGCTGGTGCCTTTTGCGTGATTGGCCTGTCATTGCCTGTATATGCGGAATCTCCCGTAAGTGATGCTCCTATTGTTATGGCTGAATCACCTGTCAGCGACTCTCCTAAAATTGATAGCTCAGTTTATGTAGAAGGAGAAACTGAGCAATGGAGTATTCATGGACAATCAACTTACATTGTTCAACAGAAAAATAACTTCAATTCACCTTACTACGGACAAAACAGCCTTCTCAATAAATCTGAAGGTGGTGGTGCGAAAAGCTATACATTAAGTGCTACAGCTTTTCTAGGAGCAAGACTTTGGGAAGGCGCTGAAGTCTACTGGAACCCGGAGATGTTTGAGGGGACGCCTTTTAATGGACAGCTTCTTGGTTTAGGTGGATTTCAGAATGGTGAATTACAAAAGGGCGCATATGCTCCGCCAATCTACTACACGGCTCGCGCCTTTATTCGTCAGACCTTTGGCTTAGGTGGTGGGAAAGAACATATTGA
>CAILON010000201.1 GCA_903835865.1 uncultured beta proteobacterium | reverse complement strand
TGGTACTAGAGGTGCGCCATGACCACCCGCTGCTAAATCTCGGCTCCTAAAATCAGCAATGACATCAATTCCCGTTTTTTCAGCCAATAAGGCTGCATTCAAAGTTTGATGGGTGTAAGCCAAATTGTCGCCAAGATATGGTTGATGTCGAATGGTTTGGCCATGAGCGCCAATGGCACTAATTTCTGCGGCTTTAAGACCAGTCTTTTCCAGGAGTAAATTTACGGCCTGGGCATAAGCGATAGCCAAACCATTGGCAGCCTGCTTCTCTCGATGCAATTCATTGGGGCCGGGGCTTTGGAGCTCAACTAAGGCTGTATAGAGTTCTGCTGAGAAAGGGGTGCTTACAGCATCTTGAGCACTTGTTTCACCATTGGGCCCAATCTTGGCTAGAACAGCATCAATCCCATCTAGGCTGGTGCCAGACATTAGGCCTATATAGAAGGAATGGGGTTTGTTCATGCGGTTCTGGGTTCTGCTCTCAGGAATGCGACAATTATGCTTTAGCAATTTAAATACTAAATAACTGTATCAGCATCCGAATCAGCATGACGGCTAAACCAGAACAAAAATACCCACTGACCCCTGAAGTATTTGCGGCACTCGAAGTCACTAAGCGTGGCTGTGATGAGCTATTGGTGGAGGCTGATTGGGTTCAGAAGCTTGCCCGTAGTCAGGCTACCAAGACTCCTTTGCGGATTAAGTTGGGCTTAGATCCCACTGCGCCAGATATTCACCTGGGGCATACCGTTGTTTTGAATAAGTTGCGCCAGCTGCAGGATTTAGGTCATACGGTTATTTTCTTGATCGGTGACTTCACTAGCATGATTGGCGATCCCTCCGGTCGAAATGCAACTCGTCCACCGTTAACTGCGCAAGAAATTGCAATCAATGCCGAAACTTACTATCGTCAGGCAAGCATGGTGCTGGATCCTGCTAAAACAGAAGTACGTTACAACAGTGAGTGGTGCGATCCTTTAGGTGCACGCGGCTTAATCCAGTTAGCAGCCAAACATACTGTGGCGCGAATGCTAGAGCGTGATGACTTTACTAAGCGTTACCGCAGTGGTGTTCCTATCTCTATTCATGAATTTTTGTATCCACTTATGCAAGGTTATGACTCTGTGGCACTCAAGAGTGACTTGGAGCTTGGTGGAACAGATCAAAAATTTAATCTTTTAGTAGGTCGCGAACTCCAACGTGAGTATGGCCAAGAGCCCCAATGTATTTTGACTATGCCTCTATTGGTTGGTCTGGATGGCGTTGAGAAGATGAGTAAGTCCAAGGGTAATTACATTGGTATTAGTGAGCCTGCTGGAGAGATGTTTGGCAAGCTCATGAGTATCTCGGATGATTTGATGTGGGACTATTTCACATTACTCTCATTCCGTCCCATGGCTGAAATTGATTTGATGAAGCAAGAAGTTGCTGCTGGCAGAAATCCGCGCGATTGCAAAGTACTACTTGCACAAGAAATCGTCGCTCGCTTCCACTCACAAGACGCTGCTGAAAAAGCCCTTGAGGACTTTAATCATCGCGCTAAAGGTGGTGTACCTGATGATGTTCCGGCAGTGAGTTTGACTGGGGCACCAATGGGCATTGCCAATTTTCTAAAGGCTGCTGGCCTTGCTCCGTCCAGCTCAGAAGCTAACCGCAATATTGAGCAAAATGGCGTGAAGATTGATGGTGCTACTGTTAGTGATAAGCAACTGAAGATCGAAGCTGGTACTTATTTAGTCCAGGTTGGTAAACGCCGCTTTGCAAAAGTGACGCTAAGCTAAGTTTTATTACAGATCTAAGCCAGTATCGTTGCTAGGTGGCGTTAAACCGAAGTGCTCATAAGCTTGGCGCGTTGCCACTCTCCCGCGCGAGGTTCTTTGCAGATATCCCTGCTGAATAAGATAGGGCTCTAAGACATCCTCAATAGTGTCGCGCTCTTCTCCAATAGCGGCAGCTAAGTTATCAATACCTACAGGGCCACCATCAAACTTATGCAAGATTGCTTCTAAGAGTTTTCTGTCCATGACATCAAAACCACTTGGGTCGACATCGAGCATCTTCAATGCAGCATCAGCCATTGCTTTGGTAATGATGCCGGTTCCTTTTACTTCGGCATAGTCGCGAACTCGACGCAGTAAACGGTTGGCAATACGAGGCGTACCGCGTGCACGCTTGGCAATTTCTACTGAACCTTCTGGATCAATATCTGCTTTAAGTAAATTAGCAGAGCGCTCAATAATCTTGGTGAGCTCTTCAGTGGTGTAAAACTCGAGTCTGGCAACAATGCCAAAGCGATCACGCAATGGATTGGTGAGCATGCCAGCACGAGTAGTGGCACCAATGAGTGTGAAGGGTTTCAGGTCTATCTTGACACTACGGGCTGCAGGTCCTTCACCAATCATGATATCTAGGCTGTAATCCTCTAGCGCGGGATACAAAATTTCTTCTACGACTGGGGAGAGGCGGTGGATCTCATCAATGAAGAGCACATCATTGGTTTCAAGATTGGTCAGCAAAGCAGCCAGATCACCAGGTCTATCTAAAACAGGCCCACTGGTTTGGCGTAAATTAACACCCAGTTCTCTAGCGATGATGTGAGCTAGAGTGGTTTTACCCAGTCCTGGAGGACCAAAGAGCAATACATGATCCAAAGCTTCTTGGCGTGCTCTCGTAGCTGAGATAAAGATTTCTAATTGAGCGCGCGCTTTAGTTTGTCCTACGTATTCATCGAGTTGCTTTGGACGTAATGCCCTCTCAAAAACGGCTTCGGTATTGCCGACTGAGCCGCTAACGATACGATCAGTCCCCTGTGGTAAATCTTCGGGAATAGCGCTAAGGTCGTCTGTGTGAATTGCCATGCTACAAGTTTAGTGCTTTAAGCCTTAGATAGATACTTTAGGCCCATACGAATACCATCAGACACTGTGCTGTCTGCAGGAATTTGTTTAAGGGCAAGGAGCGCTTCTTTTTCGGAATAGCCCAAAGCCAATAGCGCTTGCAGTACTTCGCTACTCGCTTCAATCACCTGGGGTTTGCCGGTGCTAATGCCAAGGTCAGGGACTAACTTACCTTTGAGTTCTAAGCAAAGGCGTTCAGCAGTCTTCTTGCCAATACCGGGGACCTGAGTCAAGCGAGCTGATTCTTGAAGAGCGATTGCTTGCGCTAATTCATTGACGCTCATACCAGAGAGAACCGCTAGGGCAGTACGTGAGCCCACGCCGCTAATTTTGATGAGCGCTCTAAAAGCTTCACGCTCCGTTTCAGTTGCAAAGCCAAACAGTTGCTGCGCATCTTCACGAACCTGAAAGTGGGTTAATAAAGTGATCTTTTGATTGACCTCTGGCAATTGATAGAGGGTGCTCATGGGCACATCGATTTCATAGCCAACACCTTGGCAATCAACCAAAAGCCGAGGAGGGTGAACTGAAACGAGAGTGCCTTGTATGCGACCGATCATGTAGAGATCTTAACCTGTGATGTGTATTTTTACTTGCTGCGTTTCTTGGGGGCTAAGGCTTCGGTTATTGCTTTTGGTATTTGAGCGTGATGTGCTGCGCAGATGGCGACCCCTAAGGCATCGGAGGCATCAGTCCCTGGCGCGCGATTGAGTCTAAGCAGACGCTTAACCATTTCTTGCACTTGAGGTTTTGCAGCACGACCAGTACCCACAACCGCTTGCTTGACTCTCAGGGCGCTGTATTCAGCAACAGAGAGTTTTTCAGACACTAGTGCGGCAATGACTGCGCCTCGTGCTTGACCCAACATGAGGGTAGATCGAGGGTTCACATTCAAGAAGACTTCTTCGATGGCAGCAGCTTCTGGATGGTAGGTTTCCAGTACCTCTTTTACGCCGGCATAGAGAGCCCCTAAGCGCTCAGGCAAGCCCTTGGCAGGATCGCCACTTTCAATGGTTCCCGAGGCTACGTAGGTGAGCTTCTGGCCATCAACATCGATGATGCCAAAGCCAGTAGTACGTAAACCGGGATCAATTCCTATCCAGCGCATGCTTACTCAATTTTCTTAATGACGGAAATGACGGGTGCCAGTAAAGATCATGGCAATCCCATGTTCATTGGCGGCAGCAATGATTTCATCATCACGCATGCTGCCCCCAGGCTGAATAGCGCAACTTGCTCCACCATTGACTACTACATCTAAGCCATCACGGAAGGGGAAGAAGGCGTCGCTCGCTACTGCAGAGCCCTTAAGGCTTAAGCCAGCGTTCTCAGCTTTGATGCCTGCCATTCTGGCAGAATCTACGCGACTCATTTGGCCTGCGCCAATACCGAGAGTCATGCCATTAGCGCAATAGACAATCGCATTGGATTTAACAAATTTTGCAACGCGCCAAGCAAACATCATGTCATTCATTTCGCTTGGAGTTGGAAGACGTTTGCTCACAACACGCATTTCGCTTTCAAGTACGTTCTTGGCGTCAGGAGACTGAACAAGCAAACCGCCACCCACGCGCTTGAAATCAAATGTATTAAATGCATTGCCCAATGGAATTTCTAGGAGACGCACGTTTTGTTTGGCGGCAAAGATGGCTTTAGCTTCAGCGCTAAAGCTCGGCGCAATTAATACCTCTACAAACTGTTTAGAAATTGCTTCTGCTGCTGCGCCATCACAGGGCACATTGAAAGCAATAATGCCGCCAAAGGCTGAGCTCGGATCTGTTTTGAAGGCCTTTTCATAAGCCTCTAGCGCATTAGCGCCAACCGCTACACCACAAGGGTTGGCGTGTTTGATGATGACGCAAGCTGCAACGCCGCCCGCATTATTAGAGAAGCTCTTAACGCATTCCCAAGCGGAATCTGCATCAGCAATATTGTTGTACGACAGCTCTTTACCCTGAAGTTGCTTGTAATTAGCCAGTGCGCCATCAACTTGGGAGATATCTTTATAAAACGCTGCAGATTGATGTGGGTTCTCGCCATAGCGCATCTCTTGGACTTTTTCAAAAGCAAGGTGCAATGTTTCTGGATAGGCAGAGCGTGTCTTGTGATCAAGTGCATCATCTAGCGATAAAAGGTAGTTTGCAATGGCACCATCGTATTGGGCTGTATGTGCAAATACTTTCTTGGCTAAGGCTAAATTGGTCTTATAAGACACGGTATTGTTATTGGCTTTCATTTCGGCCAATACGGGCGCGTAATCTTCGGGTGAAATTAATACAGTAACGTCTTGATGGTTTTTGGCAGCAGCCCGCAGCATAGCTGGGCCACCAATATCAATATTCTCAACCGCATCTTCGAATGAACAACTTTCTTTAGCAACGGTTTCATTGAATGGGTAAAGGTTGATCACAAGCATATCGATGGTGTCGATGCCATGCTCTTTTAGGGCAGCCATGTGCTCAGGAAAATCTCTGCGGGCTAATAAACCACCATGCACCATAGGGTGCAGGGTTTTGACGCGACCATCGAGCATTTCCGGAAACTTGGTTAAGGAAGACACTTCCACTACCGGCAATTGATTCTCAGCCAAGAGTTTTGCGGTGCCACCGGTAGAGATGAGCTTGATGCCTTGCTCATGCAGGGCTCTTGCAAAAGGCACGATGCCATTTTTATCGGAAACGGAGAGAAGGGCTGTACGGATCATTGAGGGATAGAAGTAAGAATAAAGATTGAATGAAAGAATAGTTTTTGGGTTACTTCAGAAGTTGATGTTCAACCAATTTCTTATGCAAAGTATTGCGATTGATGCCGAGGTAATGCGCAGCCAAAGATTGGTTTTGCTTGGCATGGTGCATTACTAATTCCAGCATGGGTTTTTCAACCACGGCCAAGACCATTTGATAAATATCGGTAGGCGGAGTACCTTTGAGGTCATCGAGATAACCTTGTAACTGAGTCTCGATACATTCAGTAATAGGGTGTTTAGTGGTCATAAAAGTCAATCAATACAAATACAAAAAAGAAAATAGAAATACGGAAAAATTAAGCTGCCTCTAAAAATAGCAAGCGGTCGGAATGGGATTTCATTTCATCAAAATAATCATTCACCATCTGTAACTGGGTTTTGCAATCATCTGCAGTATTCATACGTTGACGAAATGCATGTGAATCTCGTAAGCCTTTGCAATACCAGCCGATATGCTTGCGGGCGGTACGCAGGCCAATATGCTCGCCATAGAACTCGTAGTGATCTAAAAGGTGCGCATTCATAATGCTTTGAATCTCATTGATCTCGGGAGTGGGCAGCTTTCCTCCGGTTTCAAGATAGTGATTAATTTCACGGAAGATCCAAGGGCGGCCTTGGGCTGCGCGACCAATCATGATTGCATCAGCGCCAGTAGTCTGGAGTACAAACTCTGCTTTTTCTGGGCTGGTGATATCACCGTTAGCAACAACTGGTATTGCCACGCTATTTTTCACGGCGGTAATCGTGTCATATTCTGCTTCACCGTGATACAGGTCAGCTTTAGTGCGACCATGCACAGTCAACATCGAGATGCCGGACTGTTCAGCAAGTTTGGCAATATCGATCGCATTTTTATGTTCACGATCCCAGCCGGTACGAATTTTTAAAGTTACTGGGATAGCATCAGGACCAACACCCACTGCTTGCACAACAGCTTCCAATATTTTTTGGACGAGTGGTTCATCGCGCATCAGTGCTGAACCTGCGGCAACATTACAAACTTTCTTTGCTGGGCAGCCCATATTGATATCAATAATTTGCGCGCCATGATCTCGATTGAGTTTGGCAGCTGCTGCCATCATGGCAGGATCAGCACCAGCAATTTGCACAGCGATCGGCTTGAATTCGCCGACATGATTCGCACGACGCTGGGTCTTCACACTCTTCCAGAGCAATGCATTAGAAGCGACCATCTCCGAAACGGCATAGCCAGCACCTAACTTCTTACAAAGCTGCCTAAATGGACGATCGGTTACCCCAGCCATAGGGGCTACAAACAGTCGATTTGCGAGGAGGTGAGGGCCAATCTGCATTAATGGGAGCTGAACGCTATAAGTGGGTTTTATTTTGCGTGGAAAGCCTGACACTTTAGCACAGTCGGGGCTAAATCTGCCTATTTTTTAGGCAGATTGGATGATGTAAGTCAAATGAACTGTAATCTTCTTTTGGAAGCGTTTTAAGCGTCTTAGCGCCTGCCAAACATCATCTGGCGAGCTAAGGCTGTTTTAACTGGAGGAAGCCACTGAAGCGCCGATAAAGCCAATCCTCGGGCGAGTACAACAGGCGCTAAATTCGAGGTAAAGACTCTGGCCATAAAGTCAGTGAGTCCGATGGTGGTGGTGCGATCAACTTTGCGACTTTGCGCATAACTCTCAAGCGCATGTTGAATATTTGCTAAAGAGTGTTCTTGGGCAGGCCTTGCAAAAACTTCAACCAATTTTTCAGCCAATAGGTAGGCATCACGCAAACCTAAGTTGAGGCCTTGCCCACCAACAGGATGTAATGTTTGCGCAGCATTACCAATCCAAACCTCATTGTCTTTGGTGATTTGTTTGCGATAGTTCAAACCGAGTTCATACAGTCTGCGATCTTGAATTTTTAAGAAACGACCAATTCGAGAGCCAAATTCACTTTGTAGGCTGGATAAAAATTCCGCATCGTTCAATTGCAAACGACGTTGTGAGGACTCAGGAGATCCACACCACACCAGATTTAAAATTTGTGGACCATAGTGACTTGGTAAAACTGCTAATGGACCCTCTGCGGTAAAGCGTTCCCAGGCTTGGTGGGGCGCGGCATTCTCGACTTCAACTAATCCCACCAAAGCGGATTGACCATAATCCCGACCGGACTCAACCCAGTCTTGCTTTTTAAATAAACCGCCTTCAGCATGCACGATACATTTGGCATCGATATTTGTTGGCGCATTATCCTGAATGTGTTGCCAAATAAAATGGGGGCTCGTTTTTTGAATTTCTCTGAGCGCTTTGCGCAGCGTGAGATGAATATCACGATAGCGAATAATGTGACCCAAGGCATCTTGATGAAGTTCTTCACGCGTCATCAGCGCACGACCAAAACGTCCCGCTTGAGAAACGTGTACACGGTGAATATCAGCACATTCACTTGGCCATGCATCAATGGTATCGAGCAAAATTTTGCTACCATGAGAAAGCGCAATCCCCCTACTATCAGCGGCAGCTAAATCAGCATCATCAATCGGGTTGCGATCTAGCAAGGTTATCTTTGCTTCAGGATATTTTTGTAAACACCAGGCGGCGCAGGCTAGGCCTACAGGGCCACCCCCTTGAATCACAATATCGCTATGAGTTGAGTTCATTTCAAGACTTCATGAGTGCTTCAATTTCATCGGCTTTAACTGGCACTCCACGAGAAATCAATTCACATCCAGAATTATTGATGACTGCGTCATCTTCAATTCGAATACCGATATTCCAGTACGCCTCATCGATATCATCGGCCGGTCTGATATATAAACCGGGCTCTACAGTGATGACCATACCACTTTGAAGAATACGCCAAGGCTTATCTTCTTTGCTGGGATTTTCAATAGGCTCGCGATAAGAACCCACATCATGGACATCCATACCTAACCAGTGTGAGGTGCGATGCATATAGAAGCGACGATAAGCGCCACTTTCTATGGCATTTTCAAGAGAACCCAATTCGGCAAGCTTGAGTAATTTTTCATCCAGCAGGCCTTGTGTCAACACTCGGACTGCTGCTTCATGCGGCTGCATAAAGGTATTGCCAGGCTTAGTCATGGCTAAGGCAGCTTCTTGTGCAGCCAGCGTGATGTCATAGAGGGCGCGTTGTGGTCCTGTGAACTTTCCATTTACCGGGAAAGTGCGTGTGATATCCGACGCATAGCCATCAAGCTCACAACCTGCATCAATTAAGCAAAGCTCTCCACTGCGTAACTCTGTGGCACCAGCGCGATAGTGCAAGATGCAAGAATTTTCACCGCCAGCAACGATACTGTTATAGGCCACGCTTTGGGCGCCGCTATTACGAAATTCATGAAGTAATTCGGCTTCTAATTGGTACTCGCGCATTCCGGGCTTACATATCTGCATCGCACGGACATGAGCTCGTGCAGAGATGGCGGCTGCCTTGCGCATGATGTCAATTTCATGTGCATCTTTAAATAAGCGCATTTCATGAATGAGAGTTTCAACATCATGAAGCTGTGATGGTGGGTTGATGCCGGACCGCGCCTGCCCACGCACCTGTTTCATCCAGTGACGCAAGCGACGATCTGCTTCGGCGCTCTCTGCTAAGCGGATATAGATGGCCTCTTGATCTGCCAGTAACTCACTCAGTTTTTGATCGAGCGTCTGATTGCTGTGAGCGAATTCAACACCCAGTATTTCTGGAGCGGCTTCTGGGCCGAGTCGGAGGCCATCCCAAATCTCTCGTTCAGGATCTTTTGGTTTGCAAAATAAATGGGTTTCGAGCCCACCATGAGATGTGACCTTTAATACGAGGGTTGCGCCAGGCTCTTCAAAACCACATAAGTAGAAAAAATCGCTATCGTGGCGATAGGGAAATTCACTATCGCGATTACGGGCAAGTTCTGGCGCAGTAGAGATGACTGCAATACCCCCGCCCGTTTTGGACAGCATCTGTTTTGCTAGTGCATCTCTGCGTTGTTGGTAGATATTTGTTTTATTCATAGACTGCATTGAGTTCTTGCAAGCGCTGTGGCGTTCCTACATCGTGCCACGGACCCCGATATTTTTCACCAGTCACTCTATTTTCACTCATTGCTTGTATTAAGAGAGGAGCTAATTTTGCAGACTCACCTCTTTGTAAGTCCTTAAATAGGTCTTTGTGATAAATCCCAATTCCTGAAAAGGTCAGTTTTTCAGCGCCTGCCGACTCTTCATCAGTCACTTTGGCGTCTTTGAGGTAAAAGTCC
>CAILON010000200.1 GCA_903835865.1 uncultured beta proteobacterium | reverse complement strand
TGGCCCAGCTCGCATCATTGAGTTTTAGCGAGCCTGACTTAAAGCGTTTCCCATGTTTAGCTTTGGCATTTGCGGCCGCTAAGACGGGTGGCGTAGCGCCAACAGTTCTCAATGCAGCCAATGAAAGCGCTGTAGCCGCATTTTTAGACGAAGGCCTTCCTTATTTAGAAATCCCGGTAATAGTAGAAAAAACCTTAAGTGCGATCCACAATGGCTCTGTTGATTCTATTGAAGCCATATTGGATGTAGATGCGCAAGCAAGAAGAGTGGCGCGAGATCTTATCGGCGCAATTCTGAAGTAGTTCGTAACGCGCTTTTGAAAATCAATTAAGGAATAAGGAATTTATTTGCAAGCGTTAATTACTCTGGCAGCTTTTTTACTTACCCTAGGCGTCTTGGTGAGTTTTCACGAGTTTGGTCACTTCCTAGCAGCTCGTTGCTGCGGAGTTCGCGTATTGCGCTTTGCTGTTGGCTTTGGTAAACCACTTTTTACCTATCGAGCAAAGAATCAAACGGAATGGGTATTGGCGTCTATCCCCTTGGGCGGTTACGTCAAGCTATTGGATGGAAGGGATCGTGAGCAGGTCATTACTCCACAAGATCAGGCCAGTGCATTTGACAGTAAAAAATTATGGCAAAGATCTTTGATCGTTGCCGCAGGACCGTTTGCTAATTTCTTTTTGGCTGTTATTTTGTTTGCTGTCATTTATGTTTCCGGGGTTCCTCAATTACCAGCAGTATTAGAAGCGCCTCCAGAGGCTTCTTTGGCCGCAAAGTTAGGCCTCATGCAAGGTGATCGAGTAGTGGGTTGGCAAGACTTGCCTGGCGATGAATTGACTAGTACTTCGGGCGAGTTTGAAATAGTTCGCAGTTGGAATTCTTTGCGGTGGGATTTACTGGATGCGGTCACTGCTCAAAGCGGTTTTGTTTTAGAGCTTCAGGGCCCCTCCGGTGGCCGCTTTATTAAGACATTTCCTGCCCAAGATTTGCCTAAAATTTCGCCAAATTCTGACCCTATGCAAGCGCTTGGGATTAGGCCAACTGTGAGTCCAACCACAAGTTGGCAGGAGCTTCAGTTGGGCCCGTTGGATGCGCTTCTTTATGCCTCACATCGGGTATGGCTCATTACCAAGGTTTCTGTAAGGCTAATGGCTGGATTTTTTACCGGAAATACCTCAATCAAGCAGCTTGGTGGCCCTTTAAGTATTGCCGATATGGCCGGGAAGTCTGCCCAAGTAGGGTGGCAAGCTTTTTTTGCCTTTTTAGCCCTGATCAGCATTAGCATTGGGCTGCTCAATTTGCTCCCTTTTCCCATGCTTGATGGGGGTCAGCTACTGTATGATGCATGGGAGTTGGTTGCTGGTAAGCGGATTTCGATTTCCATGCAAGAGCGGTTCCAGAGGCTGGGCTTTCTTTTGCTGATTTCGCTCTCGCTCCTAGCCTTGTTTAATGATTTGCAACGCTATTTTTCGCCTTGAATTTTTTGATCTCCTCCCTTCCTATTTTTGCCCGTTTTATTGCTCAACTACTTTTAGTAGTGGTTGCCAGCGTTAGTCTAAATGTACAGGCTGCCGATTCTTTTGTAATCAAAGACATTCGCATCGAAGGTTTACAACGCGTAGAGCCTGGAACAGTCTTTAGTTATTTACCTGTTCAAGTGGGTGATACCTTTACCGATGAAAAGGGTGCCGATTCAATTAAAGCTTTATACGGCACTGGTTTTTTTAGGGATGTACAGATTCAAGCTCAAGGCAATGTATTGATTGTGATTGTTGAGGAGCGCCCTACGATATCTCGGATTGAATTTACGGGCATGAAAGAGTTTGATCAAGAAGTAGTGCGCAAATCCTTGAGAGCTGTTGGTGTAGCGGAAGCTCGTTTCTACGATAAGGCTTTAATTGATAAAGCTGAGCAAGAATTAAAGCGTCAGTATGTTGGCAAGGGGATGTACGCTGCAGAGGTAGTTGCTACTGTTACCCCGGTAGAACGTAATCAGGTTGCGATTTACTTCAACATTGACGAAGGTCCAGTAGCAAAAATTCAGGAAATCAATTTCATTGGAAATAATGTTTTTAGCGAAAGCACGCTCCGAAGCGAGATGCAGTTAAAAACCGGTGGGTGGTTGTCTTGGTATAGCAAAGATGATCTGTACTCTAAGCAAAAATTAACTGCCGACTTAGAAAATATTCGCTCTTACTATTTGAACCGTGGTTATCTTGAGTTTGTAATCGAATCAACTCAGGTTTCGATTACTCCTGATAAGAAGGGCATCTACTTAACCATCAGTATTCGTGAAGGTAATAAATTTACCGTTAAAAACGTACGCCTCGCTGGTGAGTTGCTGGGTAAGGAAGATGAGTTGATGCAGTTGGTGACGCTCAAGGCTGGAGATACATTCTCTTCTGCCAAGCTCACCGAGAGCACTAAGGCCATTGCAGAGGTATTGGGTTCCTATGGTTATGCCTTTGCCACCATTAATCCTCAGCCTGATATACGTCGCGATCTTAGTGAGGTAGACATTACTCTTGTGGTTGATCCAGGTCGCCGTATTTATGTGCGCCAGGTCAATGTGACGGGAAATGCCAAGACTCGCGACATGGTGATTCGTCGAGAGGTTCGCCAGTTTGAGAGTTCATGGTTTGATGGTGAAAAGATCGATTTA
>CAILON010000199.1 GCA_903835865.1 uncultured beta proteobacterium | reverse complement strand
ATTGGGGAATGATTTGATGAGTTGCGCATATTGGTCTGTACCAACCAATGGGTTCTGAAAAAAGCTACCGGCATTGCCAATGACTTTTGGATCAGGTAATTTTTTACTCCGAATTTGGCAAACCGCATCAAAGATCTCTTGAGCGCTTGGAAGGGGATTGCCTGCTTCGGAAAAGTAATTAGCAAGATCGGCGTAATGCAATCTGGCCTGCCATACTTTGGGAATCTTGAAGATGACCTTGGTGACAATAAAGCGATTCGGGTTTCGTTTAAAGAAGCTATCGCGATATCCAAACTGACAATCTTCATTAGTAAAAGTCACCAATGTATTGGTCTTGCTATCAAAGACATCAATGCAATCGATGTATTGAGCGATCTCAACACCATAAGCACCAATGTTCTGAATCGGGGCGGCGCCAACCGTTCCTGGTATCAAGGCTAAATTTTCTAAGCCTGGTAATTTGTTGTCTAGAGTCCAGGCGACTAGATCATGCCAATTCACCCCGGCGCCTACCGCAAGATAGGTATTGCCTTCATCTTCACGGATAACTTCTTGTCCCGTGATATTCATGAGCAAGGTGGCGCCATCCAGGCTTGGAGGCAGAATGACATTACTACCCCCTCCCAAGACGCGCCAAGACCATTGTTTCTCGCTGATCTCTTTGAATATTGCGGGTAACTGCGCTGGATCACTAATGTCAAATGCGTGTTCGGCGCTGACTTCCAGGCCGAAGGTATTTCTGGATTTGAGCCCGAGATTGAGGGTCAATTTGGGAGGAAGGGGCGCATTTTTTGCACAGTTCATGCCACAATCTTATTCGTCTTCGGATTTCCGGGAGTAATTTCCGGAAAATTCCAATAGTGCCTGATTCAGTAAAGATAAAAAAGGAGTTGTTATGCCCTCATTTGACGTGGTTTGCGAACCAGATATGGTTGAGCTTAAAAATGCGATTGAGCAATCGAATAAAGAAATTAGTAATCGATTTGACTTTAAAGGGTCTGATAGCCGAGTAGAGCAAAAAGATGAAACACTGATTTTGTTTGGTGATGACGATTTCAAATTAGGTCAAGTGCGCGATGTGCTCTTTGGCAAGATGGCTAAACGCAATGTCGATGTCCGTTATTTAAAAGATGACAAAAAAGAAACGATTGGTAGTGATAAGCGCAAGCAAACCATGAAGATTCAAAAAGGCATTACTTCAGACTTGTCTAAAAAAGTAGTGCGCATCATTAAAGACAGCAAGATCAAAGTACAGGCCAGCATCCAAGGTGATGCGGTGCGTGTTACTGGTGGCAAGCGTGATGATTTGCAAGAAGTGATGACGCTGTTACGTAAAGAAGTTACAGAAGCGCCTTTAGGCTTTAATAACTTCCGTGACTAAAAAAGAATCAGCAGCAGGCGCCAGCTTAAAGGCTGTACCTGCTGACATTGCGCCAGCTAGCCAAGAGGCTATTGAGCGCTTTTGTGATGCCTGCTGGCTTGAGGATGGCCTTGCGCAAAATAGCCTCTTGGCCTATCGACGTGATCTCCTGCTTTTGGCGCAATGGCTTTATAAACAATCTGGCGGCGACTTATATGGCGTTACTGAAAAAGATTTAACCGCCTACTTTGCTTATCGCCGTGCTGATAAAGCAACGACTGCCAATCGACGACTCACAGTATTTAAGCGTTTTTATCGTCATGCATTGCGCATCAATTTAGTGAGGTCAGATCCTTGTATCGGATTACGGGCTGCTAAACAAGCCATGCGTTTTCCCAAGACCTTAAGTGAAGAGCAAGTCACTACATTGCTAGGAGCGCCTGATGTCGATACTCCTCTAGGTTTACGTGACCGCACAATGCTCGAATTAATGTACGCCAGTGGCTTACGCGTTTCCGAAATCGTTTCTTTAAAAACGGTTGCCCTGGGAATGAATGAAGGTATTGTCCGGGTAGTCAATGGTAAGGGTGGCAAAGAGCGTTTAGTGCCTTTTGGCGGTGAGGCAGGGCAATGGCTGCGACGTTACCTTGCTGAAGCTAGGGCGACCTTGCTAGAAGGTAAAACCACGGATGCTGTCTTTGTGGGGCGCCATACGGGCACAGGATTAACGCGTCAGGCCTTTTGGGCGCTGATTAAGCGTTATGCCACCATCGCCAATATCCCAGTCGCCTTATCGCCTCACACCCTGCGTCATGCCTTTGCGACACACTTGTTAAACCATGGGGCAGATCTGAGGGTGGTACAGCTCTTATTAGGACATGCCGATATCTCGACTACCCAAATCTATACCCATGTGGCTCGGGAGCGCCTGAAATCGATTCATCAGCAGCACCATCCCCGAGGCAGCTAATTTAGCGCCCGCTCACAGAAGCCCCCAGTACCGTCTCCCATGCATTCTCCTATTACTGTTTAAGATAGCGCTATGGACCAAAATTTAGCCCTACTGCTCATTCCCATTGCCTATTTGATTGGGTCGGTTTCTTTTGCGGTGGTCGTCAGTAAATGCATGCGTCTACCAGATCCGCACTCTTATGGCTCAGGTAATCCTGGCGCAACCAATGTATTGCGTACCGGTAATAAATTGGCGGCCGTTCTTACCTTAATTGGCGATGCCCTCAAGGGTTACATCGCAGTCATGCTGGCCCGCCTTATTTTGGGTGATGCGTCTTTGACCTCCACCATGGGCTCTTGGGTTTTATGTGGTGTAGTGATTGCCGTGTTCTTAGGTCACTTGTTCCCGATCTTTCATGGTTTTAAAGGCGGCAAAGGGGTTGCGACTGCTTGCGGAATTTTGTTTGGCATTAATTGGATATTGGGCGCGGCTACTTTGAGCACATGGATTATTGTGGCGATGTTTATGCGCTATTCCTCTTTAGCTGCACTGGCTGCCGCAGTATTTGGCCCCATCTATTTTGTATTTTTGTTTGGCTTTCAGCCAATGGGAATCGCACTCTTGGTAGTGTGTTTGTTACTCATCTGGCGTCATCGCAGCAATATTCAAAACCTGATGAATGGCAGTGAGGCACCAATAGGCTCTAAGGGCTCTAAAAAGAAATCATCAGATGCTAGCGAAAAAGGAAAAGCATGACCATTGCTTATTTCTGCATATTGATTATGGGTTTACTTCCCTACGTAGCTGCTGGTATCGCCAAAAAAGGTTTTGACGATTACGACAATAGCCTGCCACGCCAATGGTTAGCCAAGCAGACGGGATTTAGAGCACGTGCCAATGCGGCCCAAGCTAATCTATTTGAATCCTTACCCTTCTTTTTTGCCGCCGTCATTATTGCTTCATTTGCGCAGGCACCTCAAGCGCGTATTGATCTGTTAGCAGTTGGTTTTGTACTGGCGCGTATTGCCTATTTAGTTTGCTATGTAGCCAACTGGCCAACGACCAGATCGATTGTTTGGTTAATCGGCATTACCTGCGTAGTTAGCCTCTTTTTTCAGATTTAAATTTCAATACTTTTAAAAATATCACTCGAGACAATCCCTATTTATGCCGACCAAAAAAGTAGCAGTCAAAAAAAGTAGCGCTGCCAAGACGCCAGTAAAAAAAGTAGCGGTCAAAAAAAGTGCCCCAGCTACAAAAGTTACCAAAACTGCCAAGGCAGACGACGGTCTCCCGTTGTCAGTGCTGATTCGTAGACGTATCAAGGCTCAGAATGCGCGCTTTCATGCAAATGACAATATTTCTGCCTTTATTAAGCCTGGGGAATTAGAGGGCTTAGTCGATGAGGTTGCTGAAAAAATGCAGGCCGTCTTAGAGAGCTTGGTGATTGATACCGAAAGCGATCACAACACAAAGAGCACGAGTCGTCGCGTTGCCAAGATGTATGTTCAGGAAGTGTTCAATGGGCGCTATGTTGAGCAGCCCGCTTTAACGAAGTTCCCCAATGTTAGCCGCTTAAATGAGTTGATGATTATTGGTCCGATTACGGTGCGAAGTGCGTGCTCTCACCACCTATGCCCAATCATGGGTCGTATCTGGATTGGTGTTCTACCAAGCAAGAATTCTGCATTAATTGGCCTGTCTAAGTATTCCCGTCTGACTGAGTGGGTAATGTGCCGTCCTCAGATTCAGGAGGAGGCGGTGGTTGAGCTGGCTGATATGTTGGAGAAGAAGATTAAACCCGTGGGCGTTGCTGTAGTCATGGATGCCGATCACTTTTGTATGCAATGGCGCGGGGTGAAGGATCGTGACTCCAAAATGATCAATAGCGTGATGCGTGGCGCTTTTTTGAGGGATTCGAATCTACGTCGGGAGTTCTTGGCTCTAATTGAGCGAAAATAGGCGGATGAGAAAATCCTTATTTCTGCTTTCGTTAGGAGTTTTACTGGTTGCTGGGTGCACTTTCCTGCCTCAGCCGCCAGATGTCGAGAAAATTACCAGCCCTAAGGTTGAAAATCCTTTTTTTAAGATTCCACCTGAGAACTTAAAGGATTACCAAGACCGTTCTTGGATCTTGCTCGCCGAATCCTCTACTAAGAACTGGTTTTACGACCCTTACACCTTAAGTGAAGATGAAGATGGTGTGATTACATTTGATGCTTTTATCTCCCCACGGGAAAAGAATAGCCTAAACAGGTTTAACTCAACCATGGTTGGACCTTTCCGCCAAAAAATGGATTGCTTAGGTAATCATCAGTGGTCAGAAATCTTTTATGCCCAGAATCTCCCGCCATCTCTAGCATTGAGTCAGGCTAATGATCTAACCAAAGAATATGGCTGGATTAAGATTCGTCCAAAAACTGCGATGGCATACATTCGCAGCAAAATCTGTGGTCGTAAATTTATTGATGAAAAAAATATCAATTATTTCTTATATCAAGATGGCCAAGTGAAGTCGGAAAAAGAAAAAAGTAATGACCCGATTATTCAGGCTTCTGATGCCCTGAGCCCTGCAGCTCCTAACTTCCCAACATTTTTTGAGGTAATTGATAACGAAGTCTTGGTAGTGGATAGCAAGAAGGATGTTCGGGAGATGAAAATTGCTTCCTATGTTTTGGATAAGGACTTTCCTAAAAAAGGTGATTTCATTTTCACCGCGAATTGCCAAAGCAATACTTATAGCGTTCAAGTGCAGGGCAAGGGAAATATCATTCGCGGGGCTGTCGAAGGTAAAGAGTCTTTACCCGCAGTGGCATTCAATCGTGCCTGCGGCGATCATGGCACCTATATGAAAGCCGTCTCTCGATCAAATCGATAAATCAATGACACTATCTTCTTTCAAATACCTCATTCTAATTTCTGCGCCGGGAATCCTCTTTGCCTGCGCGAGCTTCCCATCAGAAAATATTGATCCTAATAAAAATAACAAAGATGTTTATCGTAAAGATATTGCGGAGTGCAAGCAGGACTATCCAGAGTCTGGATCAGGAGTGCACTTTAAACAGTGGGCAAACTGTATGAATCTCAAGGGCTGGAAGTAAGTCTGTACTCAATAGCTGTTTGAGAATAATTCTCAATAAAATAGCTATATAAATCAATTGATTATGAAGTTCCTAGTGGAGAGTGCTTTCCTCTACTATGATTCGTTCTAGCATTCAGTTTTAACCTTCCCACTTTCTTGAAACTTTGGAGTTCACATGAAAAATAGTCGTCGCCAATTTATGATTTTGTCTGCCGCTGGTGCTTGCACATTAGCTTTGAACGGTAAAGTTCAAGCTCAAGCCATGGTTGCAGAAACTGATCCACAAGCTGCTGCTTTAGGTTACAAGGCCGATGCTTCTAAAGTAGATAAAGCAAAGTTTGCTAAATACGCTGCTGGTCAACAGTGCGACAACTGTGCTTTGTATCAAGGTAAAGCTGGTTCAGCTGCCGGCGGTTGCTCATTGTTTGCTGGCAAGCAAGTTGCTGGTAAAGGTTGGTGCTCTGCTTACGCTAAGAAGGCTTAATAGCCCATTAGTGAATTACAGCAGCAAACAAAAAGCCACCCTCGGGTGGCTTTTTTATTACATAAAGAAATCTTATGGAAAATAATT
>CAILON010000198.1 GCA_903835865.1 uncultured beta proteobacterium | reverse complement strand
TCTTTTTTTCGACGCAAAGCAACCTCAATGGGATCGTCCATTAAAACGACTTCGCTGGCGGAAACAATTTGGATGCGCTCAAGCGGCGCTTTAGGAAGCTTACTTAAGGCTTGCTGAATTAAGTTGGAATCACCTACCAATGTAATTTTCACATCGGTATGTTTTTCCAAAAAATCGCAGGCGGCTGGAACCGTAACGACGACTCCATGATCTCCGCCCATGGCATCAATAGCTAGAGTAACGATCATAAAATCATTGAGTGCTGCAAGTGATTTTTCCAAGAAAAAAGCGGCTTATAGTGGAGCCGCTTCGATCTTTTTAGACTAAAAAATTAGTCGTTTTTAGTTTTAACTACTTTACGACCACGATAGAAGCCGTTTGGTGAGATGTGGTGGCGCAAATGAGCCTCACCAGTTGCGGCATCGACAGCCGTAGCAGGTGCGGTCAAAAAGTCGTGCGCACGGTGCATGCCACGTTTGGAAGGTGATTTTTTATTTTGTTGAACGGCCATATTGAACTCCTAAGCAAGGCGACATTCTAGCATGGAAAAGCGTCTAAATGCTTGATTTATCTGAAAAGGGCACCTAAAACAACAGGGGCCCCTTAGCCCACTATTTCAATTTTTCTTCATATTTTTCAATACCTTAAAGGGATTTTCTGGTTTTTCAGAGGCCTCATCGGCATCCCTTTCTCCAAAGGTTGAGGCATGGGGCTCACACAAACCATCGGGATGCTTAGGAATTAAGGGAAGGGACAGCAAAATCTCATCTTCAATGGTCTCTAGGAGGTTGAAATGCTGGCTAGCTACCAGAGGCTCCTGCTCCTCATCCTCCATGGGGTAGTCATCCGCCTCTAATTCAGAGGCCACCAGAACGAAACGGCGCGTTTCCGCAAGGTCTACAGCGCAGTCTTGCAAGCAACGCTGACAAACCAGGTGAAGTCGCCCATTTAGCCCCATATCGAGGATTTGATGGGGCTCGCTGCTAGGGAAATCCTCAAAATGCGTCCTTATCTGCCACTCAAATCCATCGCCTAACTGGACTACGGAAGCCTCCTCGGCAAGCCTTGGCAAATCCGAGATGCTTAAAAAACCGGCACCATGGTAGGTATGTGGAGCACACAAATCTACCTTTTTTAAGGCGCTAGGCTCTGCCGATAACTCAACTTGAGGTAAAACTTGATTACGATTCATGACATTAGTCTAAATCAAGCCCACTTTGAAAGTACATGTAGCAATGAGTATTTCGACAAATCCCCCTCTCATCCTGGCATCGACCTCGGTATATCGCCGTGAACTTTTAGAGCGCTTACGCATTCCATTTGAAGTGATTTCTCCCAAGGTCGATGAAGCGCCGCTTATGGGCGAAAGCACGCTCGACTTAGCATTGCGCCTTGCTCATGCCAAAGCAAATGCTGTTGCCAGTGAATATCCCAATGCTTGGGTAATCGGCTCCGACCAAGTTGCAGACCTTTGTGGCGCTGCAATTGGCAAGCCCGGTAATTTTGAAAGAGCCTTAGCGCAACTTCAACTCATGCGCGGCGCAACCGTCACTTTTCATACGGCACTTTGTCTCATGAAAGGCAATGTGCAGACTACTTTGAGCGTGCCTACCGAAGTAACTTTTCGCAAACTGTCGGATGAGCTATTGGAATCGTATTTACTTGCTGAGGAGCCCTATGATTGCGCTGGCAGCGCCAAGTCAGAGGGTTTGGGTATTAGCCTTTTGGAGTCAATCAAAAGTGATGATCCCACAGCACTCATTGGCTTGCCGCTCATCGCTTTGACCGGTTTGCTGCGGGATGCCGGCTTTACCATTCCATCTACAAGCGGTAAATAAATTGATGAGTAAACTTGGCACTCTTTTTTTGGTTCCCAATACTTTAGGTGTTGATGCTCGCACTGAGCAATTACCATGGGTTCTTCCAACTGAAACGATCACCCAGACTGCCAAACTAAAACACTGGATTGTTGAAGATGCTAAGACGGCACGCGCCCTACTCAAAGCAATCGAGAGTGTTTCCCCATTAATTTGCACTATTCAAGAAATGCAAATGGCTGAATGGCGAGGTGCAGCGCGAAATGCCAAGTACGGCGATGCAATCAAGCCTGCTGATCTTCTCAAGCCCTTGCTGGCCGGCAATGACATGGGACTCATGTCAGAAGCAGGCGTACCTGGGGTTGCTGATCCTGGCGCAGAACTGGTGTTGGCCGCCCATAAATTGGGCGCAAAAGTAAAACCATTAGTTGGGCCTAGCTCAATCCTTTTGGGTCTCATGGCGAGTGGACTCAATGGTCAGCGCTTTGCATTTCAAGGTTATCTACCGCATGACACACATGAGCGTAGCGCCAAACTAAAGCAACTTGAAGTGGAGTCGAGAAAACTTCAACAGACGCAAATATGGATTGAGACGCCTTATCGCAATACTGCAATGCTCATGGCCTGCTTAAGCTCTTTAGCACCGCAATCATTGCTAAGTCTTGGAGTTGATTTGAGTTTGCCCTCAGAAATGATCTCGACACTCTCGGTCGCAGAATGGCGCAAACGCTATCCGAATGAGGCTGCATGCAGCACATTACAAAATAGGCCAACAGTATTTCTACTGCTGGCCTAAATGTGATTTGTTGCTTGTTGTTACTTTAAATCTGGCGTCTTAATTAAAGCTTTACCAGCGGCTGCTCCGACTTCAGCACCAAAGCGTTTAGCAACACGCTCAGCGAAGTTTTCCTTCATCGTGTAGTCCAAGATATCAGGCGCCTTAAAGACATCACGCGCTACAGACTCTACAGTGCCGTAGCCATCCACAAGGCCAATCTTAATGGCCTGCTCACCATTCCAAACACGGCCAGAGAATAAGTCTGGCGTTTCTTTTAAGCGAGCACCGCGACCCTCTTTCACTACCGCAATAAATTGCTGATGGATTTCATCGATCATGGTTTTAATCATCTCCACTTGCTGTGGATTTTCTTTACTAAACGGATCCATCATGCCCTTATTAGAGCCCGCTGTAATCATGCGACGGGTGACACCCAATTTATCCATGAGACCCGTAAAGCCAAAGCCTTCCATGATGACGCCAATTGAACCAACCAAACTCGCTTTATCTACCAAGATTTGATCAGCGGCGACTGCAACGTAGTAACCCCCAGATGCGCAAATATCTTCAACCACGACGTAAAAAGGTTTTTTGGGATAGAGCTTACGCAAACGATGAATTTCATCATTAATCATCCCCGCCTGAACAGGAGATCCCCCAGGGCTATTGATGCGCAAGACTACGCCAGCACTATGTTCATTTTCAAAAGCAGAAACGAGTGAAGAATTAATATCCAAAGCATTAGCCATCGAGCTGGAAGAAATTTCGCCATCCAAAGTCACCATAGCAGTGTGATTTTCCACTCCCATGCCACGGCCGGGTAGATGAAAATCAAATACAGCGATCAATACAGCTACGATGACCAGTAAAGTGAGGACGCGCAATATCGCTTTCCAGCGACGTGCCTTACGCGTTTCTTTTAAGTTCTCCAGCAACAAGTGCTCAAGCGCCTGACGTTCCCAATTAGGGTTAGGGTTGTTTTCCATTTTGCGAATTCCTTAGCAATACATTTTCAAATTCAAAGCCTATAAAGAGCTTAGTTTAAGCAGGCGCAGTGAGATTTTCTTTAAGCCATTTCGATAACTGCTTAACGTCATCCACGTGAGCCAAAGAAGGTGATGCTTTTAATGTTTCTGGGGGGTGTGCACCATAAGTAACTGCTACAGCATCCACAC
>CAILON010000197.1 GCA_903835865.1 uncultured beta proteobacterium | reverse complement strand
GTTTGGGGCGGTAGATAAGGCTAAAACTAAAAAAGAGCTGGCAGAGGCAAACCCTTTGCTGGCTTCTTTAATGGGTAAGAAAAAAGCAAAGTAGTTTGCATTGCTTACTATGACCATTAGTTTTAGGTTGCGCAATTCCTTAGTATTAGTTGTACTGATGTTTCAAATGGGGGCGATTTTGGCACAAATCGCACCCCCTCCTGATTACGATCAAAAACTCGGTGACGTAGTCATTAATGCTACTCGTTCGGGTACGCCCCTTGATCAAATTCCACTGAACACCACCATCCTGACTAAAGAAGTATTAGAGTCCTCACCTGATCAAACTATTGATCAGGTGCTGAAAAATGTGCCGGGAGTTTTCTTAAATGATGTGCCGTATTATCAAAAAGATCCCACTGGTCAAAGCATCAATGTGCGGGGCCTAGGTTATGGGCGCACCTTGGTGTTGATTGATGGGCTGCCAGCAAATGATGCCTTTTACGGAACCGTGCAATGGAATCTGGTTCCGATGTCATCAATCGAAACAGTTGAATTTATACGTGGAGGCGTTTCAAGTCTTTGGGGTAACTATGGAATGGGCGGCGTCATTAATATTAATACTAAGACGCCCAAGAATAGCTCTCAAGATGTCTCTGCAAGTTATGGTTCTTATGCTACTGGTAATGTTGCTGTATCAAAAGACTTGATTGTTTCTGATGCAATGCAAATGCGCTTTTCAGCAGATTATTTTTCGAGTGACGGTTTTCAGAACTACGCTACGATTTCTCCAGGGTCGCCCGCCAATGTTAAGAACGGCATGGGTACTGATGCGGTGCAGAATGCAAATATCCGCTTGCAAAACTACTTCAAGCCTACTCAAGATACTACGGCCTTCTTGAGAATGGGTTACAGCAGTATGGCAGATTTAAGCACCAATTACGCTATTGCACCCAACCTGATTCAGATGGCAGATGTTGCTGGAGGTACTACAACTCAGTTGGACGTAGATAAGAAGGCGCAAATAAATGTGTATTACCAAAATACCAATTTCTATAAACAAAGCGGCTCCACATCGACAACATCTCCTAATAAAAATTCCGCCTACATTAATGCCAATTACAAAGATCCGTATTCAACCCTTGGTGGATCAGCTCAGTACACCCATGATCTGAATGTCGCTGGCATTGAGCAGTACATTGTAGGCATTGATGCCCGCAATATCTCGGCATCCAATTTGACTAACAATTTGAGTTCAACCGGAAGCGGCGCAGTTACTAGTGTGAACTATGCCCAAGGACAGCAAAACTTTTATGGAATACTGGGCCAACTCAGATCAACTGCGAGTGCTATCCCTCTGGAAGCTACTTTAGGTGCTAGGTTAGATAATTGGACCAGCCAAATTCCAACACTGTATAACGCCGGTGCTAATGGCGCCAATCCGCTTTATCAAAATATTTCGAATCAAAGTAAGACGTACTTAAGCCCCTCGCTTGGTTTGCTCTATAAAGCCACTAGTAACTGGGATTTGCGGACCGCCGCCTACCAAGCCTTTCATGCTCCTAGCATGAACAATACGTTGCGCAGTTATGGTTCAACTTCTGGCGGTTACTTTTTTGCCAATCCGAACCTAAGCCCGGAGACGATGACTGGTTATGAGCTGGGTACAGACTATCGCTGGAAGAGTGGTTTTGCACAGCTTACAGGATTTAGCAATTACATTCAGAATGCGATTACGAGTTACAACTTGTCGACTGCTGCGAGTCAAGCTCTTGTAACGAGTCTTTGCGCATCTGCTGGCAATCCTCAGGGATGTGGATTGGGTAAGGTGAATTACTACACGAATCAGCAAAACTTATTGAGCCGAGGAATCGAATTGCAATATCACCATGACTTAAATAGTCATTGGGCCTTAGATGGTGGCTATACCTTTACCAGAACGGTGTTAACTTGGACTGCAACTACCGACCCAACAAATACCCAAGTGGGTGGGGTTCCAAAAAATATGGCCAATGCCGGCGTGACCTACTACCCCGCTCCGCAGGCAAGCCTAACGACTACAGTGCGTTATGTTGGTAATTCTTGGATGGCAACTGGTGCTTTGCCAGTCCCAGCATATGCGGTTGTTGGTTTAAAGGCTAACTATCAAGTAACGCCACAAGCTTCGGTCTTTGCTTCAGTGGTGAATTTGCTTAACCGCCAATATGTGACTTTTAATATTGCATCACAGGCATCCGCCTATCAGGCCGGTATGCCCCAGGCAATTTCTGTGGGGGCGCGAATGACGTTCTAAGGATTTAATATGGTGCAGTGCAGTACTTTGATCCGTTTAGAATGGAATCCGAGAAGCAATAGCATTCTGTAAGTAATAGATGGAAAAAATAGAAAAATATAGGAGACAACAATGAAGATCAAAACAATTCATGCTCTGTTGCTTACTGCTGGATTAGCCATGTCCACGCTAGCAAATGCGCAAGCGCCAGCACCCGTTGCTTCTCCAACTGGTGTGCCGCCAACTTGGGCCCAAGGAAGATCTCCAGATGGAATGAATCCTGCTCTTGTCCCTAACCCATCACCACTAGTAGCCAAACCAGTCAGTGAGATTTTGATTGATAAGCTAAAAGTTCCACCAGGTTTTAAAATAGAGCTATGGGCATCTGGTATGCCCAATGCACGCTCGATGACGGAATCTCCTAGCGGAACTATCTTTGTTGGTACGCGCTTTCCTGGAAATGTTTATGCCGTAATTACTAAAGATGGCACGCGTGAAGTGAAAATAATTGCTAAGGGCTTACATCGCCCGAATGGCGTAGCTTTTGCCAATGGCTCACTCTATGTTGCGGAACTCTCACGCATTATTCGTTATGACAATATTGAACAGAATTTAGATAACCCACCAACACCAGTAGTGATCTTTGATGCTTTGCCTAAAGATGAGCCACATGGTTGGAAATATTTGAAGTTAAGCCCAGATGGAAAATACTTGTATTTCCAAATTGGCACGCCAGCTAATATCGTAGTTCCACCATCTACGCATGCAACGATTAACCGTTTGAATCTCAAGACCAACACCATTGAGACCGTTGCAACTGGTGTACGAAATAGTGTTGGTATGGACTTTCAACCAGTTACTAAGGAATTATGGTTTACCAATATGGGCCGTGATTGGGCGGGTGAAGACTTGCCTAATGACACCTTAAACCGTTTAGTCCGCCCTAAAGGAATGAACTTTGGCTTTCCACATTGCCATCAAGGCGACTGGCTTGACCCAGAGTTTGGTAAAGGCCGTTCGTGCGATGAATTTGATAAGCCAGTAATGAAATTAGGTGCACACGTTTCACCTATAGGCATGCGGTTTTATACTGGCTCACAATTTCCAGCAGAATATAAAGGGAATATTTTCATTGCTGAGTATGGGTCATGGAATCGCACTAAGAAAGCGGGCTACCAAGTGGTCCGCGTGGTCTTAGACGCTAAAAATAATCCAGTGAAATTAGAGCCTTTTGTTACTGGTTGGCTTCAGGGCGAAGAGTATTGGGGACGCCCAGCTGATGTACAAGTAATCAAAGATGGATCGCTCTTGATCTCCGATGGTGAGGCGGGCGCAATTTATAGAGTGTCTTACGGTAAATAATGTTTTGTAGAAACATAAAGGCCATCCTTGTGATGGCCTTTATTAATATCTGTGGCTTTATTTCTTTACAGGCCCTCGCAGCTCCTGACGCTGTATCCGGTAAAACTAAGTCACAAACTTGTTTTGCTTGTCATGGGGTCGATGGGATTGGCATCACGCCGAATATCCCTCATATTGCAGCACAACCCCCATTGTCAATTTTTTATCAGTTAGTACAGTTCCGAGAGGGCATGCGTAAAGGCGGCGGTATGGAGGTTCTTGCTAAACCTTTGAGTGATGAAGATATCCGCGATATTGCAGCCTATTATTCCGCATTGCCGCCTCCACCATCTACAGCAGGTGATGTCGCTAAACTAACTTCAGGTCAAAAGCTGGCACAGCAAAATTATTGCAATTCGTGCCATGCACCCCAATTTCAGGGTCAAAAACAAGTGCCTCGATTAGCTGGCCAATCGACCGAATATTTTATTGTGCAATTACACAATATTCGTTCTGGTAGCCGGGTTGATATGGATGGCACAATGGGAAGTGCGGCGCGTGGATTAAGTGATGAAGATATTGAAGCACTGGCTACCTACGCTGCATCCCTAAATTAGCCTAAATTTAAACTCATTTGCAAACCCAAGTACGCTCTCACGCATTCCTATTGATTGATTTGTTGAAGGTCTTTGCAGCCCTTTTAATCATCCTTCATCATCTTTCTAGTTATGGGCAGATTGCCGAAGATGCGCGCAAAGTCTTGCCTGGACTCATGACTTGGTTGTTTGAGTATGGGCGTTATGCAGTACAAATTTTCTTGGTAATGGCCGGTTATTTGGCTGCCCAATCTTTAAGTCGGTATGCCGATGTCAAATTTAGCATGCATGGCTTATTAAAGGTAATACTGAATCGCTATTTGCGACTCTTTGCTCCTTATGCTGCCGCATTAATCTTCACGATTGCTTGTGCGTATATTGCGCGCTTTTGGATAAATGATGAGTTCGTAGGTGAATCTGAAACCCTTTCTCAATTTTTAGCCCATCTCTTTTTTATTCAGGGGATCTTGGGGCTTGATTCCATTTCGGCTGGTGCTTGGTATGTGGCGATTGATTGGCAGCTG
>CAILON010000196.1 GCA_903835865.1 uncultured beta proteobacterium | reverse complement strand
CTGTTTCCATATCTTTGCCGAGTTTTCCGACCCATGGCTTACCATCACGTTTAGCAATATGGCCCGATAAAAATACCGTATTGCCGGTAGTCGCAGCCATGACATAGGCTGCTGCAGGCGGTCCGGGAGGCGGTAAATCAATGCCAAGTGTTTTTAGGCGATCCAGAATAATGCTCATTGTTGACCTTCAAAAGGTTAAATTGAAAAATAGTTTTGTAAAAGTATCTTACTTGGAAAGTTGACGCATTGCGCTTTCTAAACCATTCATTGTCACTGGATACATGCGATCTTTCATTAAATTTCTCATAATGTCGATAGATTGGCGATATTGCCAAATCGACTCAGGCTCTGGATTTAACCAGGCGAAATGCGGGAAGTGTTCTAGTAAGCGATTGATCCAAACGGCGCCAGCTTCTTTATTGTTGTATTCCACAGAACCATTGGCACTCAGAATTTCATAAGGAGACATCGTGGCATCCCCAACAAATATAAGCTTGTAATCAGAGCCATATTTATTAATGATGTCCTGAGTTGCTGTTACTTGATCTCTACGCCTTCGATTGCTTTGCCATAAGTTGTCATAGACACAATTATGAAAGTAATAATGTTCAAGATGTTTGAACTCGGCTTTGGCAGCTGTAAAAAGCTCTGCGATTCTAGCAATATGATCATCCATAGAGCCGCCCACATCCATCAGTAGCAGCACTTTGACCTGATTGTGTCGCTCTGGACGCATTTGAATATCCAGCATTCCTGCATTTGCAGCCGTAGAGTGAATGGTTTTATCAAGGTCGAGTTCAAGATGAGATCCTTCGCGCGCAAAACGGCGCAAACGACGCAGGGCAAGTTTGATATTGCGACTTCCCAAAGCTAGGTTGCTGTCATAATCTTTAAACTCTCGCGCTTCCCAGACTTTAATTGCTGTTCGATTTCCAGCGCTTTCCCCGCCTATGCGGATCCCTTCTGGATGGTATCCGCTGTGACCAAATGGTGAAGATCCTCCAGCACCTATCCATTTATTCCCACCCCCGTGCCAATCCTTTTGTTCTTTGAGAAGTTCTTCAAGACGTTTCTGAAGGGCCTGCGGACCTCCCAATTTTTGCAGGGCTGCCTTTTCTTCTTCTGTTAATACGCGTTGCAATTTCTTTTCAAGCCATTCCAGCGGTATCTCGGGTGACAGGGCAATGATTTGTTCAATTCCTTGAAAGTAACTCCCGAATACTTGGTCGAATCGATCAAAGTACTGCTCATCTTTTACTAAGGTCATTCTCGATAGTTGATAAAACTCATCGATTGAAGGTTGGATGATGTGTGCCTTCAACCCTTCTAAAAGTGTTAAAAACTCTCTCATTGAAACAGGGATTTTTGCCTCTTTGAGTTGGAGAAAGAATTGAATCAGCATCTAATGAAGTGCAGTAGGGTGGCTTATCGATGGTTACGGTTCATCATGACCAAGCGTTCAAATAATTGAATGTCTTGTTCATTTTTTAGTAAAGCGCCGTGTAAGGGAGGGATTGTGATTTTTTCATCAGTGCTACATAGTGCGTCGGCAGGAATATCTTCTACTAGTAACAGCTTGAGCCAGTCAATCAGTTCCGAGGTAGAGGGCTTCTTTTTCAGCCCCGGCAATGAGCGTATTTGATAGAAAGACTTCAGCGCAGCATCCAGTAGCTCTTCTTTGATTTTGGGATGATGCACATCCACAATCCTTTGCATGGTTTTAGCATCTGGGAAAGTGATGTAATGAAAGAAGCAGCGACGCAAGAATGCATCAGGCAACTCTTTTTCATTATTTGAGGTGATGATCACGAGGGGTCGATGTTTAGCCTTGATGAGCTCTCTGGTCTCATAAACATAAAATTCCATGCGATCGATTTCACGCAAGAGATCATTCGGAAATTCAATATCTGCTTTGTCGATTTCATCAATTAGCAGCACGGTAGGTTCTTCCGCTTCAAAGGCTTGCCACAAAATACCCTTGACGATGTAGTTGCGAATATCTTTTACCTTTTCATCACCCAACTGCGAATCACGTAAACGGCTGACTGCATCGTACTCATACAAACCTTGTTGCGCCTTGGTGGTCGATTTGATATGCCATTGCAACAGTGGCATGTTCAGCGCACTTGCGACCTCTTCGGCCAGCATAGTTTTCCCTGTTCCCGGCTCGCCTTTAATGAGAAGCGGGCGCTGCAAGGCAAGGGCGGCATTTACTGCCAATTTAAGATCTTCAGTTGCTACGTAGGTCTGACTACCGTCAAAACGATTTTGGGAATGGTTTGATGAGGAGATATTCTTTTGGGTCATATTAAGGATGTTGCTGTGTCGTTGATTGAGCGCTTAAGTATAGGTAAATAGCATTCATTTTTCAGTGTTTTCACTGATTTTGGGGTCTGAAATACCCAAACAATGGTTAAGGAGGCATCTGTCCGCTATACTCTTTCCAAATTGATATAAATCAAACTCATTTATAAATGATTGCTATGAAAAAAATCACAATTCTTACTCAGTTAGCGCTATGTGCTGGCTTAGCTTTTACAGGTTTTGCCGCCCAGGCAGAAGACGTAAAAGGTTCAGCTCAAGCTGCTAATGCCAAGGTTTGGCTCTGTACTGGATGCCATTCGATTCCTGATTACCGTGCTGACTATCCATTGGTTTACAGAGTGCCTATGTTGGGCGGTCAAAATGCTGCTTACATTGCAAGCGCTCTAGCTGCCTATAAAAAGGGCGAAAGAAAGCATCCCACGATGCGTGCTATTGCCGCCAGCCTATCGGATCAAGATATGGCCGATCTTGGTGAATACTATGCTGTGCAGACCGCCAGCTCACCTAACAACCCATTGAAGTGATAGAGGCACGTTTATGAAATTTGCACTAGTTTCCGCAGTTTTGTTAGCAAGCATTGGCACAGTGAATGTGGCATATGCTGCTAGCGCAGATAAAGGTCAAGCCATTGTTGAGAAAGCAAATTGCGCTTCTTGTCATGGTGCCAGCTTGAATGCACCCATTCTGCCTGCTTATCCAAAATTAGCCGGTCAGTACCCTGATTATTTGTACTACGCTTTAAAGGCCTACCAAGTCGGCAATAGCAATCTTCAGTACGGACGTAACAATGCGGTAATGACATCTCAGGTTCAGGCGTTCTCTGACGCTGATTTGCGTGATATTTCTGCCTATGTTGCTACTCTGCCAGGAAACTTCGTTATCAAGAAGTAAGTCTTGCATTCTTCAGATAAAGGCTTAGACTAATACTCTAAGCCTTTGTTATATAAAAGAATTACCTAATAGCTTCAAGCCCTTTGGCAAAATGTTTGCGCATTGCTGTTTCAGCAGCCTGTTCATCACGCTTTAATAGGGCCCGGAGAATTTCACGGTGCTCAAGCAATGAGTTTTGTAGACGGTTAGTGCTAGTCAATGAGTCACGACGGTGCAATTTAAGCACTTTTCTTAAGTCGCCAATAACGCCATTCATCCAGCGATTTCCTGCAATTTCTTGTATTAATTCGTGAAATTTGCCATTAATTTCAAAGAATTGCTCTAAATCACGATCTGCTGCCGCTTTTTCTAGTCGATGGTGCAAATGATCAAGCAGATTCAACTCATCCTCAGTAGCCTTAGCCGCTGCTTCTTTCGCAGCTTGACCCTCTAATAGGGATAACACAGTAAAAATTTGCTCTAAATCACGACGAACAACTTCAGTTACATAAGCCCCGCGGCGCATTTTGATGGTAACTAGACCTTCTGAAGCCAGCACTTTAATGGCCTCACGCATGGGTGTTCGGCTAATTCCAAACTGATCAGCTAGGCTTTGCTCGTCTATCCAGCTGCCTGGTGGGAGTTGCTTGCTAAAGATTTGCTCGCGAAGTCTATCTGCAACGTCTTCATATAGGGGTCTATTATTCAGTTTTGTATTCATAATTATGAATACATTAACTGGACAAATACCCAATTGTCAAGGAGAATAAGCAAAGATTCGATGCAATGCAGCAAAACCTGATTGGAGTGCTTTGTGAGTTCAGAAAAGAAAAGTTCAGACAATAATTCATGGCCATCTGTACCCGATAGCAATATGGAGGGGTGGAAAAAATCTGCGCAAAAATCTGCGCCCAATGGAGATGTCGATAAGCTGGGCTGGAAGACTCCAGATGGGATTCATTTAAAAGCCCTATATACATCTGCAGATACTGAAGGCCTTCAGTACACCAATTCTTTACCGGGCTTTGAGCCATTTGTGCGTGGTCCGCAAGCAACTATGTATTCAGTGCGTCCGTGGACTATCCGCCAATACGCTGGATTTTCAACAGCAGAAGAATCCAATGCGTTTTATCGAAAAGCCTTAGATGCAGGCGGTCAAGGCGTATCCGTTGCTTTTGACTTAGCTACTCACCGAGGCTATGACTCTGATCATTCTCGCGTAACTGGCGACGTTGGTAAGGCTGGTGTTGCTATTGACTCCATTGAAGACATGAAGATTTTGTTTGATGGAATCCCTTTAGACAAAGTCTCCGTATCCATGACCATGAATGGCGCAGTTCTACCAGTATTGGCGGGATATATTGTTGCTGGTGAAGAGCAGGGCGTTAAACAAGAACTACTATCGGGAACGATTCAGAACGATATTCTGAAAGAGTTCATGGTGCGTAATACTTATATTTATCCGCCCGAGCCTTCTATGCGGATTATCGGCGACATCATTGAGTACACCGCTAAGTACATGCCAAAATTTAACTCGATATCAATTTCGGGTTATCACATTCAAGAAGCTGGTGCCAATCAAGTATTAGAACTTGCATTTACCCTGGCCGATGGAAAAGAGTATGTCAAAACTGCATTGGCAAAAGGTTTGGATGTAGATGGTTTTGCTGGACGATTGTCATTCTTCTTTGCGATCGGCATGAATTTTTACCTAGAAGTTGCTAAGTTGCGTGCTGCTCGTCTCTTGTGGTGGCGCATTATGAAATCCTTTGAGCCTAAAAATCCAAAGTCCTTAATGTTGCGCACCCATTGTCAAACCTCTGGTTGGTCGCTTACTGAACAAGATCCCTATAACAATGTTGTAAGGACATCAGTTGAAGCGATGGCCGCAATTTTTGGCGGCACTCAATCCTTGCACACGAATTCTTTTGATGAGGCGATTGCCTTACCATCAGAGTTCTCGAGCCGTATTGCTCGAAACACTCAGCTCATTTTGCAAGAAGAGACACATATCACTAGCGTGATCGATCCTTGGGCTGGTTCCTACATGATGGAAAACCTAACGCAAGAGATGGCCGATAAAGCCTGGGAAATT
>CAILON010000195.1 GCA_903835865.1 uncultured beta proteobacterium | reverse complement strand
TATGGAAGTTGTAGGCGATTGAACTTTTAAAGCGCCCCGTAAAGGATATTGCGGGCTAACCGCTTTTAGAGATGCCAACTTACTCTGAGTACCCACTGTTGCCATGCTCGGAAATACCACGGTGTTGGCAATGCGAAGATTGCGTCTTTGAGCCTCTTGAATAAATTGCTCTGATAAAGCTTGATCAGAGGCAATCAATAAGTCTGAGGCGAGGAGCTGGCGTGCATCAAATGCAAAGGTTCTTTGCATGCGGTCAGCTAAAAAACTAACACTCGATAAAGCGGTAACTGAAAGGGTTAAGGCAAGGAGCAACCAAAGTAATTCAGTTGATCGTAAATCTTGCCTAAGGCCCCTAAAGAGACCGGTTATTAATCGAATCAAACCGCTTGGGTCTGACCGCCATCTACACGCATGACTGTGCCAGTAATAAAGGATGCATTCTGACTGGCTAAAAATGCCGCAGTATCACCATATTCTTTTGGATCTCCGTAGCGCCCCATCGGAATTTGACGCAAACTGGCTTTTACCACTTCATCATAGCTAATAGATTCACGCTTTGAGCGGGCTTCATCTAACTGACGTAGACGATCAGTGGCAATTCGACCTGGCATGATGATATTGACAGTAATGCCTTCAGCAGCCACTTCAGCTGATAAGGTTTTAGACCATGCTAATAATGCTGCTCTGAGCGTATTGGAGATAGCTAAATTTTTAATTGGTGCAATGGCGCCCGAAGTAGTGCTAGTGATAATGCGACCCCACTTGCGTTGACGCATGCCTGGCAAGACGCGGTCAGTAATCGCAATTAATGAAAGCACCATATCGTTAAAGCTCTTGAGCCATAAAGCGGGATCTTGTCCTGCAGCAGGTGTAGGTGGTGGTCCACCGGTATTGTTGATCAAGATATCAATGGGGCCAAGTTCTTTTTCAACTCTAGAAATCAAGCCATCAATCACTGTGTGATCAGAGAGGTCCCAGTTCAAGGCCAAAGCAACTCCCCCTGCGGCCTCAATCAATTCAACTGACTTTTGCAGACCCTCAGGACTGCGACCAGTAACAGCTACCTTTACACCCTCTTTAGCCAATGAAACCGCCATGGCCTGTCCTAAGCCTCGGCTAGATGCCATGACTAAGGCAACCTTACCTTTAATTCCTAAATCCATATGTCCCCCAAAATTTTGTTTTTAATCTAATTGTAATTTTTGTTTTGCTACCACTTCCTTATATACCGTGTACTCAGCTTTAATTTCTTTTGCAAAAGCTTCTGGCCCATTCACATTAATAATAGAACCCGTTTCCTCAATCCGTTTTTTAACCGCAGGATCAGCAGTTACTTTCTGAATAGCGGCATAGTACTTATCGACGATATCTTTAGGCATGCCTGCAGGCCCCAAGATCCCGTAATAAGCCATTCGATTGACTGGTGCCAAACCCACTTCAGCAAATGTAGGCACATTGGGTAGTTGTGCCAAACGCTTAGGGGCAGCTACAACAATCGGCACCAACTTGCCATCTTTGATAAATGGCAGAGATGATGGCAAGTTATCAAAAATCATCGACACTTGACCACCCACCGTATCAGCCAAAGCTGGACCAGCGCCACGATAAGGTATATGCACAATAAATACACCGGCAAGACTCTTAAACAACTCTGTTTGCAAGTGGCCAATGCCACCAGTCCCTGAACTTGAATAAGAATACTTACCAGGATTCTCTTTTAAGACGGTGATGAATGTTTTGAAATCTTTTGCAGGAAATGAGGGATTTACTGCAATCACGTTAGGAGTTGCAGCAATATTGGTAATCGCTGTGAAATCGGTAATGGGGTCGTAGCCAATCTTGGGATTGATTGCGGGATTGGCTGCGGTAGTTGAAACCGTTGCCATACCAATGGTGTAACCATCCTTGGGCGCTCTCATCACCTCTAATGCGCCAATAGAGCCACCGCCGCCTGCTTTATTCTCAACAATCACGGCTTGACCTAGCTGACGACCTAAAGCATCGGCAACTGCTCGGGCAATAATGTCTGTGCTACCACCCGGCGCAAACGGAACTACTAGGCGAATAGTCTTAGTAGGAAATGACTGAGCTGATGCAACCCCACTCAAAACAAAACCAAGGCCTATCAGAATTGACTGAACTGCGCTAACGATGATGACGCGACGTGAAAATACTTTCATAAGTTTACTTTCCCATTGGTTTTGGTAAATTGCCGGCGTATTTATAAAGTTGTGCTTCGTACTCTTTAAAGATTTCTGCAAGCGCTTGCTGTTGACCTAAAACTAGCGCCTCCGGAGTATTGTCTTTGAGCGCAATTCGCCTGGAATAACGATTTGCACCAATAATGGGATTGGTTACACCAGCATTACTGACTGCCAAAAAGAATTCAACTGACACCACAGCTTCTGGCCTGACTCGATAGTCTCCATAAAACTCATCTACGGAAGCTTGCAAGGTGTAGAAAGGGAAAAAGCTATTACTTTGCCCCAACGTAGCAGAGAAAATATTCGCCTGGTTAAGCCATTGACGCTGAGCATTAGCAAACATCTCCGCTGGGATCACGGTGTAAACATTGTAAAAATCTTTTTCGTAACGCTGATCACCTAGGCGATAGACCAATGACCTGCCATCAAACGGGGCTGCCACCGAAACTGAACCCATCTTGAGCCAGTAGTCCGTTCTCGGCTTATAAGGAGTTCCTGTACGCTCAGGCGCAACCAACCAAGAGCTCGGTGTTATAGGAGCGCGCGTTGGTAAAGAGCAGGAGGCTAAGATCAACAGTGTTAATGCTACAAGAATGTAGTTCTTCATTTTTGAGCTCCTGATGAGCTTTGTGTGCCATTCATGGGCAACACGATCTTCGGAGGTGGCTCACCCCAAATCAGACTGGCAGGAGACTGACTGGCGATACGACTAAGTTCATTGAGATTTTCACTGGTTTGCTTGAGATTTTCTATGGTTGAAGCAGTATCCCCCTGAATACTAGTAACAGTTTGTCGTAAAGAAGTCATGGCACCGACTAGCTCGCGCATCAAAATATCCAACTGATCTTTGTCGGTTACGTGCGCCATACGGTTTAGTAATACATTAAGATCTTTAACCGAGCGAATAAAACCTTCATTACCCTTGCCATCGCCAACCATCATCTTATTCAAGCTCACCAATACTTCATCTAATTTCTTTTGGGTATTGTCAATATTCATTTGATTAGCTGATTCAATGAATTTTTGGATACCAGAAATAATTTCATCTGCCTGATTGGGCATTGATGGAAGAACTGGGTATTCAGGTTCCCAGTTATACGGCAATGGAGGGTGTTCCGCTGCGCTCGAAACAAAATCAAATTCAATATAGTTCACCCCAGTAATACCCATCGACTTTACGCGAGCACGTAAATTCTCTTTCACAAAATGGGAGAGCTGATCTTCGGTAAGTTCCTCGCCAAAGATTTTCATGCGAACGACTACATACTGTTTCCGTTGATCAAAAGGCAATTTCTTCTCGTAAGAGTCTCCAGAAAGGCCTATGGTGGTTACCTGACCAATCTTCACCCCCCTAAAGCGCACGGCAGCCCCAGAATCTAGGCCAGTAACCGATTGCTTAATATAAGTTTCCAGATAAAACGATTTCTTAAAGAATTTTCCGGAACCAAATATCAAAATAACAGCGACTAGCACTCCAATTGCGGCGAGTACAAAGACACCAAGACGGAAATAATTGGGATTAGAGTTATTGCTCATGCTGCATCCTTACTCATAATGCGATTAAAGAATTGGTGGACTCGTGGATCAGTGCTGGTATCTCTTAAAACTTTAGGATCGCCCTCGGCAATGATTCCTTGGGCGGCCTTATCTAACATAATGACTTTATCGGCGATGGCATAAATGCTTGCCAACTCATGAGAGACGATCACAAAGGTAATTCCCAGGTTCTTTGATAGATCCAAGATGGTGCTATCTAAATCAGCGGACGTGATGGGATCAAGACCTGCTGAAGGCTCATCTAAAAATAAAATCATTGGGTCTAAAGCCATGGCTCTGGCAATGGCAGCGCGCTTTTGCATACCTCCGCTAATCTCGCTAGGCATATAAGACTCGTATGGCAGCAAGCCAACCAAATCGAGCTTACAGCGCGCTAACAGATCCATCTCACCTTGAGTCAACTGGGTGTATTCCTGCATAAATAAGGTCACGTTATCTAGCAAGTTCATGGAACCAAATAAAGCGCCTTGCTGATACATTACGCCAAAGCTAGCCATAATTTGTTGGCGCTGTGCCCCTACGGCGGTAGTAATGTTTTGACCTTCAATCAAAACATCCCCAGAAAGCGGCTGATATAGTCCAAACAAATTCTTCAGAAGACTAGATTTTCCACAACCTGAACCACCCAGAATCACAAAGATTTCGCCATTGTTTACAGTGAAATTAAGGTCCTTCATCAAGACATTGGAACCATATCCAACCGTAAGATTTTGGACGTCAACAGCGAAGGTGGCTGGAATATTGCTAGCCATCAGAAGCCCGTCTTATAAGAAATTACCGCAAAGATGCCATCGACCAGCACAATCATGACGATACTGCTAACCACTGCGCGGGTGGCAGAGATACCTACTGCTGCAGCACCGGTTCCAGTCTGCATACCGCGTAAGCAACCAACAGCCGAGACTACGACACCAAATAGAGTTGCCTTTACAAGGCCAGATGCAATATCTTCCAAATCTACTGCTGCAATCATGCCGTTATAGAAATTAATAAACGGAATGCCATAGGCCAACATCGTAAACATGGATGCCAGAATACTGACGATGTCTGCATATAAAGTCAGAATAGGCATTACCAAAATACCAGCGAGGACACGTGGTACAACTAAAAATCGTATGGGGCTCAATCCACCAGTCACTAATGCATCAACTTCGCTATTCACGGTCATGGTGCCGATCTCTGCAGCAAATGCAGCGGAGGATCTTCCAGCAAGCAGAATAGCGGTAATTAAGGGTCCCATTTCTCGAACAATGCCTAGCGCAGCCAAAGGACCAACAAAAGAAGTGGCTCCGAATTGTTGCATGCCAATTGCGGCCTGAAAGGACAAAATAACACCAATCAAAAAAGAAACTAATCCAACAATTGGCAATGCAGCAATTCCGGCCTCTACAGCTGCATTGACAAAGTCACCCCAACGAACTTGGCGTGGGTTCATGAGTGACCAAAATAAGTCTGCAGCAAGATGGCCAGTGAAGGTGATTAAACCCTTGGCATCATCAAGCAGATTTTGAGTAGCCATGCCCGTACTGACAATAAAACTCCTCTGGGGCTTAATTGCTGGCGGAGGAAATAAATTGGAGATGGGGTTAAATTCTTTTCGCAAGGGCTGATAGCGTTCGTCAAGCCCAACCAAAGAAAATATGCCACCGGATTTTTCTTGGGCTTCTTCTAAATCAATTAAGAAAGCAATTCCAGCGCCGCCTAAAGAATCTACTTGAGAGGCATCAAATGTCAGCGTCTTCGATTGATGGGCATTTTGCCCTAACCATGTTTTTTGGGATTCACGAATCTGGCCCCAAACGCCACCTAAGGTATAGATATCGATATTGCCACTGAGAAGCACTTTGGCATTGGCGTCATCAATGCTAGACCAAACCGCTACTGGCTTGCTTGGTTCTGAAGAGGCGGGTTGAGAAATGTCCATATTCAAACTATAAGGGATCTACCAAAAACCTTTAAAAACGTCCAAAAGTGAAAAAGGGCCTAGTTAGAAACTAGGCCCAATATAGGTTGGTGCGGCTGGCAGGAATTGAACCCACGACCCCTTGGTTCGTAGCCAAGTACTCTATCC
>CAILON010000194.1 GCA_903835865.1 uncultured beta proteobacterium | reverse complement strand
TGAATCACAATGCCGCAAGCAAAAGGCTTGTAAGTATTCAAAGAAATTTCAAAGGATTTTCCAAGGGCGCGATCAATTTCTGACCAGTCGCATTTGGTAGAAACAGTTTGCATGTATCCACGACCCGCTTCCAGTGCTTTAGGGCTTGCAGTAAAGCCGTGCTTAGCCAAGAGTGCGGAGAGTTGGCCTGCACGGGCTGCGCCACCTGGATGAAATGGCTTAGTCATCGTGCCAAATTGTTCACGCATACCAATTGGTTGAGAGGCTGCAATGCCTAAAGCCATGGTGGTTTTTTGCAAGTCAAGACCCATCAAGCGTGAGCAAGCAGCAGCTGAACCTAACATGCCTGTGGAGCCTGTAATGTGCCAACCGCGATGATAGTGATCGGGGTACATTGCGTTACCTACGCGGCAAGCAACATCAATTCCCAGAATGAGTGCGTCAATCATTTGGCGACCATTTGCATTTACATGCTCACCTAAGGCCAAGATTGCTGAGGCTACTGGCCCTGCAGGGTGAATAACAGTCTTGAGGTGGGTGTCATCAAAGTCAAAAGTGTGTGAGCTAATGCCATTAATTAAGGCAGCGCCGCCCATATCGACTTTATCTTTGCGCCCTAGAATACTAGCTTGTGGAGCGGGTTGAAATTCACGGATAGCAGCCAAGGAAGATTCAACGCTTTCATGATTGGCTGCGCCAATAGCACAGCCAAGCCAATTTAAAAATGTGCGATGGGCTTCATGTTCAACCTCTGGAGTCCACCCTTGACTTGGATGTGAGGTAACAAACTCGGCCAATATTTTGGTAACTGGTGGCGCATTGAGATCGGCTGCTGCTGCAATAGCGTGTGACATATGATTTCCTATTTCTGGTATTGGATTATTCGATTTCGATATTGCGATCTTTGGCTACTTTGGCCCAGCGTGCAATATCTTCTTTGATGTAGTTGCCAAATTGCTGTGGTGTCATTGGCATTAAAGTCATTGCTTCGCTAGTCATCTTTTCAGAGAACTCTGGAAGCGCTAATACTTTATTTAGATCAGCATTTAGCTTCGCTGTAATTGCTGGCGGGAGGTTGGCTGGGCCAACAATACCGTACCACTGCTGTCCGTCAAAGCCATTGAACCCAAGTTCTTTAAAGGTGGGGATAGTTGGCGCTGCACTACTGCGTTTTGCACCTGTCACAGCCAGACCACGCACTCGATTGGTATTGATATAGGGAAGCGCTGCAAAAAGCGTTGGGAACATTGCCTGAGTTTGACCAGCTAGCAAGTCTGTATAGGCAGGGCCAACGCCACGATAGGGAACGTGCACCATGAAAATGCCTGCAGCCAACTTCAATTGCTCCATACCTAGGTGGGTTAGTGTTCCTGGGCCAGCTGAGCCATAACTTAGTTTTGCAGGATTCTTTTTCGCAAAATCAATAAATTCTTTAAAGTTTTTAATTGGTAAATCTGGGTTTATTACAAGAACATTTGGAGTAGCGCCAATCATGCCAATGGGGGTGAAATCTTTGATTGCGTCGTAAGGGAGTCTTCGTACCGCAGGGTTAGTTCCATGGGTGCCAACATAAGCCACCATGAGGGTGTAGCCATCAGCTGGTGCTTTTGCTACAGCTTGCGATGCGATTGAGCCACCACCACCACCCATATTCTCGACGACAACTTGTTGTCCAATCGAGCGTGATAGTTTTTCTGCTAAGGTCCGGGCAATATTATCTAGACCCCCACCTGCAGCAACCGGAGCAATTAATTTGATGGGCTTAACCGGATAAGGGGTAACGGCAGAGGTTTGAGCTTGCACACCTAAACTAGCCATCAAAGCAAGAGCAGCAAGGGTCACACGTGATAAAAAAATCGGCAATTGCCGATTAGGGGTATTGAACATGTCTCAGGTCCAGGTTATTTTTATGGATTAATCTTGTGGAGCTAGGTAATTCTACTATTTATGGCAAATATTTTCCGAGGAGAAAAAGTATGATTTTGGAACACTGTGAGATTGAGATTGACCCCAACAAGGGCCCTGAATTCGAGGAAGCCATTGTGCGCGGTGTCGAGACAGTGATTGCTAAATCTAAGGGATTTAAGGGATTTAAGGTAAACCATAGCGTAGAGAGCCCAGAGCGCTATGTATTGTTGATCTATTGGGAAACCTTAGAAAATCACACCGTAGACTTTCGAGGTTCAGCTGCATTTGCTGATTGGCGCGCCATTGTGGGTCCATTTTTTGCAAAACCCCCCATGGTCGAGCACATGACTTTAGTTGGAAAGTCTGACTAACTGACCTTAATATTTTTGCGATTGGAGGCTTCAAAGGGAATGGAGTCTAAGTTAGGCTCTAAAGCCTCCCGCTGATCAAATACAAAGCAAGATCCTTGGTAGTGAGCTGAGCCTACTTCCTCGAAATATTTCAGAATGCCACCCTCTAATTGGTAGGTATGCTCCATGCCAATTTCGCGCATATAGATCCCTGACTTTTCACAGCGAATTCCACCAGTGCAAAAGCTCACAACCGTTTTGTCAGCTAACTGTTCCTTGTGAGCAGTAATTGCTTCTGGAAATTCAGTGAACTTTTGAATATTAAAGTGCAGGGCATTCTCAAAGGTGCCGTAATCCACTTCAAATGCATTGCGGGTGTCGAGCATCACTACTGGGCGACCTAAATCATCTGTGCCACGATCAAGCCATTCTTGTAATTTTTTAGGGTTGATGAAATTCGCTCGTCCTGACTCTGGTCGAATACTCGGATGATTCATGCGAATAATTTCAGCTTTAAGCTTAATCAGCATCTTCTTAAAAGGCTGATGCTCAGACCAACTTTCTTTGGCTTCTAGCGGGCTGAAGCGGGAATCAGTTCTGAGCCAATCTAAAAAGCTACGTAGCTCTACTGTCTTACCGGCGAGGAACAGATTGATGCCTTCGCCCGTCAATAAAATGGTGCCCTTAAGTTCACGGGCATTGCATTCCTCGAGCATTTTGGTGCGCAGCGCTGGTAAGTCATCTAGGCTGACAAATAAATAGGCGGCAATATTCAAAATCGGCTTCATAGTCTGCCTATTATCAAGCAAGCTAGCCAAGGGGGTGGTAATCTTGGACTTCAATTTGGGGGAGACGAGTCATGATGTTTTTTCAAAAAATAGCCAAAAGAGCTGTTCTATTAGGGGTGTTGGCCTTAGGTGCCAGCACTCTTGTAAATGCCCAATCCGCAGGCGTGGGAACTTGGCCCACTCAAAAACCCATTCGCTTAATCGCCGTATTTCCACCTGGCGGATCTGTTGATCAGGTTGCCCGTATCTTAGCGCCCGCTTTGCAGTCTGAATTAAAACAAAATGTGATTGTTGAAAATATTGGTGGTGCATCTGGTGTGATCGGGACTGCCGCCATGGCCAGATCCGACCCTGATGGCTATACTTTTGCCGTGGTCTTTGATACCCATGGCGTGAATCCTAGTTTAAAAGACAAGCTTCCCTATGACACCATCAAAGACATTGCGCCAGTAACATTGATTGGCACCTCTCCAATGGTCTTGGTTGCTAGCAAGTCCTCTGGCATCACTAGCTTTAAGCAATTAGTGGAGATGTCAAAAGCGGGTAAGCAATTTAGCTATGGCTCAATTGGTATTGGTAGTCTGGGACACTTAGCAATCGCACGTTTAGCTAAGCAAGCGGGCTTTGATTGGAATCACATTCCTTATCGTGGAGGCGGCCCCTTGATGCAGGATGCTTTGGGTGGACAGGTGCAGTTGGCGATAGGCTCGGAGTTTTTAGTAAAACCTCACATTGACAGCGGTGGTGTTATTCCATTGGTTATTACAACGACCAAACGATCTGCTGCATTGCCTAATGTCCCAACCATTTCAGAAAGCGGATTCCCTGGATTTAATGCTCCAGCTTGGTGGGCAGTACTTGCCCCTGGTAAAACACCACCTGCCATTGTGAACGCAATGAACCAGGCTGTTACTAAGGCCTTAAAGACTCCTGCTGTATCTGAAAAACTAAAAGCACAGGGCATTGATATTGTGGCTGGTAATCCAGAGGTACTAAATAACTTTATAGGCAAGCAAATCGCCGTATGGGGTAAGTTTGTCATTGAGAACAACATAAAAGAAACTGGACAATAGAAAGTTGTTATGTTAGAACGTTTAATTCCTTACCAGCCAATGGATTTGGCTGAGCCAGCTGAGTTAGTTGCTGCGATTCGTCAAAGGCGCGGTGGTCAATTTATCAATCTAGATCGCATGCTCTTGCATAGCGTACCGATTGCTAAGGGTTGGAACCATTTCATTGGTGAGATTCGCAATAACCTGTCTTTGGATCCCAAGTTGCGAGAGTTAGCCATGTGTGGCGTAGCTGTTTTGAATGGTGCTGAGTATGAATTCTTTCATCATGCCCCACCATTTAAAAAAGCCGGTGGTACTGAAGAACAAGTGCAAGCATTGCGCCTCATCGGGCAGGCAAACTTTCCAAAGAATCTGTTTAGCCAAGTAGAAAATGACGCAGCCGATTTAACGTATCAAATGACTCGTAACGTTAAGGTTGATTCTGAATTAATGGGACGCCTACAAAAAGAATTAGGCAGTACTGATACGGTAGAGCTGGTAACCGTTATTGCCGCATACAATATGGTGTCTCGTTTCTTAATTGCTTTGGATGTAAACCCTGAAGATCACCCGCCAGCCTAATGGAGAGCATGATTTAAAAAGTATGATTCGCAATATTCAAACAATTATTCCTGGTATTTCTACATCTGATGGTGCGGGTGTGAAACTGCGTCGTAGTCTGGGTGGTCAGCAACAAGTTCGCTTAGATCCTTTTTTGATGCTCGACGAGTTCTCATCAAACGATCCGAATGATTATGTTGCCGGCTTTCCTGCGCATCCTCACAGAGGCTTTGAGACGGTGACTTATATGCTGGAAGGTCATATGTTGCATGAGGATCATTTAGGCAATCAAGGGCATCTTAAGACGGGTGGGGTGCAATGGATGACAGCAGGGCGCGGCATTATTCATTCTGAAATGCCCCAGCAGGTTAGCGGCGCAATGCGTGGCTTCCAGTTATGGATTAATTTGCCTGCAGCAGAAAAAATGAAGCCTGCTGGATACAAAGATATTCAGGTAGGGGATATTCCCAAGGTCGCATTGGTCAATGGGGGGTCGGTTAAGGTGATCGCAGGCAGTTTTGAAAGTGACGCTCAAGTTATTCAAGGTCCAATACAGGGCATTACTACTGCACCAGTATTTTTGGATGTGCATTTGCCAGCAGGTGCTGAATTCGAGCACCGTATTCCTAAAGAACAAAATGCGTTTATTTATATTTATGAGGGTGACCTTGAAGTTGGTGGCCCCATGCGAGTTGCACCAAAGCAGGCCGCTATTGTGCTTGGTGATGGAGACCGCCTTAAAGTGAAAGCAGGAGCCGCTGGAGCAGAATTTATTGTTCTAGCCGCATTGCCTTTGCATGAGCCTATCGTGCAACACGGCCCTTTCGTCATGAACACTCGTGCGGAAATTGAACAAGCGATTGATGATTATCAAAATAACCGCTTTGTGAGTGCTTAAGCGATGATCCAATGGGAAGAAGGTGGCGCACAGCATAGCGCTCGATGGCATTCAGAGAATAGCGTTAAGCCCCATCAAAAGGTGGTTCTTGCTGACGATACGCTCACCGCTGATAGTGCATACCGATTGGCCTGCGAAGGCACTGCAATGCTTTATCGGGGCGACTTTCAGAATGCTCGACAGCTTTTGCAGGCGCTGGTCCGAAGGGTTGATAAGCCCTCCAAGAAATCCCACAGATCGGAGCGGCTTGAAAAAGAAAAAAGCAAAAGTCCGCTAGACACCTTCAATCTTTATCGCCTCTCCCAGTCTCAGCGTGCGCGCATTCTTGGGATGCTGCTCATCCCAGTGAATGCTGACCATAGTATTTCTTTAAGACGCGCTCCTGAGGTCGCAGAGGCCTGTTTAGAGGCTTATGGCAAGCAGGATCAGCCTTATATTATTTCCTTACGCGAACTTTTGGGGGTGATTAGCGCTCATGAGTGGCGCAAAAAAGGCGTTCCGATTCTGGCTAGAGATAACGAAGAGATTCGCATTTATCCACATTACGGCGTGTTCTCACCGATTCGTGGGGAGTATATCGAGCTAGTCCTTATGGCGCCTTTACCGAGGTCCATTCAGATAGATTCCCTAGCTTTTGATATTGGCGTTGGAACCGGGGTGTTATCTGT
>CAILON010000193.1 GCA_903835865.1 uncultured beta proteobacterium | reverse complement strand
ATATCCGAAGTATTTAATTTTGAATAGCGTGAATCATTTTTTGGATGGCGCTCATCTTCATGCTCTAGTAAGGGTGGGCGCACATCAAATGAACGACGCCAGATATGGACTTGTTCGTCGCCATATTTAGCCGCAGTTTCTGCTTTATTAAGGCCAGTAAGGGCGCCGTAATGACGTTCATTTAGCCTCCAGCTATGAACTACCGGAATCCACATGAGGTCCATAGCTTCTTGAACATGCCAAAGTGTGCGAATAGCGCGTCTTAGAACAGAGGTATAGGCTACATCGAACTCATACCCTGCTTTTCGGAGATTTTCTCCAGCGGTAATGGCCTGTTCAGCGCCCTTAGGGGTTAAGTCAACATCCGCCCAGCCAGTGAAGCGGTTTTCAAGGTTCCAGGCGGATTCGCCATGACGAATAAGGACAAGTTGTTTCATAGAGCCATTCTATAATCTGATGATGAACTTTCTCACGCAAATTGATAATTTAGCGCTTATTGCCCTTTTAGCAGTTTCAGGCCTAGCGCTTTTCCTACCCACATTATCTACGCTTATTGGCGGGAAAGGCTTGTCGCCTACCGAAGCTACTATTTGGATAAATCGACGCAAGGCGGCCGTCCTTGATTTGCGTCCTGTTGATGCCTATAAGGCGGGTCACTTACCTGGGGCTAAGCGCATTGAGGTTACTGGCCTAACGGCCGGTATTGATAAATTGAAATTGGATCGCAAAAATCCAGTAGTGTTGGTTTGCGAAACTGGGGCTCAATCCCGTAAGGCGCTTGCCGAGGTCAAAAAATTGGGCTTTGCAGAGGTAGGCTCCTTAGACGGTGGGGTACAAGCCTGGAAGGCTGCCACGCTTCCATTGATCAAATAAGGAAAGCGATGCCACAAGTAATCATGTATAGCACGCAGGTTTGTCCATATTGCGTGATGGCAGAAAAATTTCTGCTCAAAAAAGGTGTAGCAAATTTAGAAAAAATTTTGATTGATCGTGATCCCGTTCAGCGTGAAGCAATGATGACTCGAACAGGGCGTCGTACTGTTCCCCAAATTTATATTGGCGACGCACATGTTGGTGGGTACGATGATTTAGTGGCTTTGGATCGCGCAGGTAAATTAGATCCGCTATTGGCTTAATGCATTAATACATAAAGAAAAGAAAGTTTGCAATGACTGAACAATCTTCCGCACCCCAAGCAGGCAACGATAGCTCCAATGAGGCTGGATTTCGGATCCAGAGAATTTATCTCAAGGATTTGTCGTTAGAGCAACCGAATGCTCCTCAAATTCTGATGGTTGCTTCTGAGCCTCAAATTCAAGTAGAAATTGACATTGCTGTTGCGCCTTTAAGTGAAGGTATTTTTGAGGTTGCCTTAAGCTCCACGATCACTGCAAAAGTAGAGACTAAAGTCTTGTTCTTAATTGAGGCTAAGCAAGCCGGTATTTTTGAATTTAGCAATATTCCAGCTGAACAAATTGATCCAATGTTAGGTATTGCTTGTCCAACGATTTTGTACCCTTATCTTCGTTCCAATATCGCCGACATCATTAGTCGTGCAGGCTTCCAGCCAATTCATTTGAACGAGATTAATTTCCATGGCATGTATGAGCATCGCATTATGCAAGCTCAACAGGCGGCTGCCGAGGAAAGCAAGGGCGCTGTTTCTAACTAAGTCTAAGACAGGCCCACAGATCATGAAAGTGACGCTGCTCGGTGCTGGAGCTTGGGGAACGGCGATGGCTGCTCAAGCAGCACGCTATCTTCAAGATGATGATGTCTGCTTATGGTCTCGTAGCGCTACTCAATTAGCGCAGATGCAAGCAAGTGGCGACAATCAAGCCTACCTGCCCGGTATTCAACTGCCCAAAGGATTGCAATTAGAGAGTGATTTCTCTCGCGCTATTAAGAGACTCTCGACAAGAGATTTGTTGGTAGTTGCTACACCGATGTCTGGTCTTTCAGAAACGATTACACAGGCTTTAAAAGAAGCGGAGCATCCACTCAATATTATTTGGTTATGCAAAGGTTTAGAGCCTCAAACTGCTTTTTTACCTCACCAAGTTGTAGAGCGTGAGAGCAAATTACACAGTCATGGTTTAAACCATTCCTTTGGCGCCTTATCCGGCCCCAGTTTTGCTCGTGAAGTTGCTGCAGGAATGCCTTGTGCATTAACCGTTGCTAGCACTTCAAAAGATTTATGTGTCATTGTTCAAGCTGCTTTTCATCATGGCAATATGCGGATCTATTCAAGTGATGATTTGATTGGCGTTGAATTAGGTGGTGCCGTAAAGAATGTGCTGGCTATTGCAGCTGGCATCGGCGATGGCTTGGATTTGGGTTTGAATGCGCGCGCCGCCGTCTTGACGCGTGGTCTTGCTGAGATGATGCGTTTGGTTAAAGCAGCTGGTGGTCGATCAGAGACCTGCATGGGTTTAACGGGGGTGGGCGACTTAATTTTGACGGCCACAGGAGATCTTTCTCGCAATCGCCGTGTAGGTCTGGAGCTTGCTGAAGGTAAGCCATTGCCCGAAATACTGAGCGGTCTAGGTCATGTGGCCGAAGGAGTACTTTGTGCTTCTGCGATTGGCGATTTGGCAAGACGCCTAAAGGTTGAAATGCCGATTACTGAGATGATGGGTGATGTCTTGGCTGGGAAGCTTGCAGCACAAGAGGCCGTCAAAAAATTGATGGGCCGCGATCCCAAGATAGAAGCCTAAGTCTTAATTACCGCCTGCCAAGTCATTTTGACGCCAGGCTTCGTAAACCACAATTGCTACCGTATTCGATAAATTTAAGCTGCGACTGCTATCTTGCATCGCTAAGCGCATGCGATTGCCAACGGGAATCGAATCTCGAACTTCATCACTAATTCCTTTTGTTTCAGATCCAAAAACAAAGTAATCCTCGGGCGCATATTTACCCTCATGAAATTTTCCCGTTCCTTTAGTGGTTAAAGCAAACAGATGATTTGGGTCTGGTGTTTCATCAGCCAAGAACTGGGCCCAATTGGGATGCACTTTTACTTTAGCAAACTCATGGTAATCAAGCCCTGCTCTGCGTAACTTTGCGTCCTCCATTGGAAAGCCTAAGGGTTCAATTAAATGCAGCTTCACACCAGTATTTGCGCATAAGCGAATGATGTTGCCAGTATTTGGTGGGATTTCAGGTTCGAATAAAACGATATTAAACATGGTGTGCTTGCACTCTACTTTCATGGATGGGTTTAGTGGTTCTCAATAAAACCCAATTAATGACACGCGATACTCCATTGTCCTTCAGAACGCGCGCAATTTCATCTAAGGTGGAGCCGCTGGTCATGACGTCATCAAAAACAATAACTGATTTATTCTGCAAGAGGTAAATAGAATTTTGATCGAGATAAAAGGTGTCGCGTATTTTGGATTGGCGCATATTCAAAGAGCTTCCCGCTTGCTGTTCAATCCGATGGT
>CAILON010000192.1 GCA_903835865.1 uncultured beta proteobacterium | reverse complement strand
TGGTTACCATATGTAGTTGTCACTAGCCCTAAAACTGGCATTAATACAATTCAGCAATTAACTGAAAAGGCCAAGGCAAATCCAGGTCAGCTAACCTATGCATCGATTGGTAATGGAAGTACTAGTCACTTATTGATGAGTATGTTGACGCGCCAAGCTGGAATTAATGTTACACATATTCCCTACAAAGGAAGTGCACAGTCTCAAATTGATGTAATGTCTGGACAGGTCGATATGACCTTTGACACGATGTTAACTCTGATGCCACATATTAAGGCTGGGAAATTAAAGGCTGTAGCAACGGGTGGTCTGACTCGTTCACAGTTTGCGCAAGATTTGCCAACTTTAGATGAGCAGGGCCTTACAGGTTTTAATGGCGGTGCTTGGTTAGGCCTTTTGGCGCCTGCCGGAACCCCTAAGCCCATTATTGATAAGCTACATAAGGAATTAAATGCCATCTTGGATGACCCAGATGTAATTAAGCGATTGAATGAACTCGGATCTGAGTCTCTTAAGAGTAATAGTCCAGCAGAATTTTCAACATTCATTCAGACGGAGTACACGAAGTGGGGGCAAAGAGTTCGAGACTCAGGCGCCAAAATAGAGTAAATATCTGAAAGAATCTTAATGATAAAGATTGCAAACCAAGAGGAGGCTCTTTCATATCATGAGCAACCTAACGGTCTTAAATATTATCGGCAGGATTATTTTGAGAGGGAGATTGACGATAGTCGATCTCCTCAGTCATATTTAATCAAGCAACTGCCTAACATTACTAACCCTCTCCATTTTCATGTGCAGAATCAATTCCAGGTATTTATAGAGGGCTCTGGATATTTTGGTCGGCATGCCATAGGACCATACATTGTTCATTATGCTGGTGCCTACACTGGATATGGTCCGATAGTTGCCGGCCCATTGGGTCTCGATTACTTAACGTTGAGATCCATGCATGATCCAGGGGCAAAATTCTTACCGGAAAAAAAGAGTCAATTTATTCAAGGGCCAAAACATCATTTTACTAGCAGGCAATTTTTACCATCGGTACCCCAATCGATATGGGGTCTGAAGTCTCCCGAATTTTCTTGGGATCATTTTGAGGTTGATGTTGGTCTTGGCATTGGTTTACTAAGGATGCCTAGCTTCACATCTTATTTAGTAAGGCCTGCAGATAATGTAGATGGAATATTTTTAGTTGTAATTGGTGGAGCAGTCTATATTGATGGTGTTGTTATTGGTGCTAAGCAAAATATTTTTGCCTCGGCCAAAGAAAAGCCCTTTGAAATAAAAGTATTAGATGGCTATGCTGAATTACTAGTTCTACAAATGCCTTTAAAAGAAAAAACCTATCAATAACGATAGGTTTATTTTTCTCAAGGGGCTTTCATATATCTGGTAGGTCGGGTAAACCGACAAATTTATTGCTTGAGTTCCAGCTTGGTGGGTCGGGCGGGATTGGCTCCCACATAACTTTGCTTCACAAAGTTAGTGTCCACCGCTTTT
>CAILON010000191.1 GCA_903835865.1 uncultured beta proteobacterium | reverse complement strand
TACCCAAAGGTCGGCACCACTATTGTTTAGCAAGGCCATGGCATCATCTACCATACCTCGATATACTCCCGCCATTGTTAAAGTAACGCCGATTAACAGCCCAAGACCTAATCCAGTTAGAGCAAACTTACCCCAGGAATGCGCAATGTCACGGCCTGCTAGGCTAATCACGGAGATTTCTTCAACAAAGAATCGACCACCTTAAGGCGCTGGCCATCTTTAATTTCAGTATCGCTATATAGAATAACTTCATCACCACTTTTAAGCCCGCTCAAAATAACCACTTGACCATTTAAGCCGGCTTGTCCAATTTGCACCTGAGCAAAATGAGGCTTGCCATCCTTGAGCACCCATACCCCAGTTTCATCACCCCTTTTCTTAATGCTTGCATTGGGTAGACTAAGTCCATGTTCACTGGGCGCTAATTGCAACGTCACTTCTGCCATCTCTCCAATTGAAACAGTCTTAGGCATATCTATCATTTCAATTTGGGCGATGCGTTCTTCTGCAACGCTATCACTGAGCATCTCAACGCGCACTACTTTTCCTAAGATTGGGTGCTGTGGATTTGAGCGCAATATCACCCTAGCATCCAAATCAACTGCCAATCCCATTGATTTACCTTGGTCAAAACGTGTCTTAATCCATAGGCTCGTTGGGTCAATTAACTTTAAAACCGCCTGCCCAGCAATAACGGTTGAGCCTGGTTCAGCATCCCTAGAAGTAATGATCCCATCTACGGGTGCTCTCAACTTAATATTGAGCTCTTGATCTTTAAGTCCAGCCAAATCAGCGGTTGTTTTTTGGACAATCGCTTTTGCTGAATTAAGTTCTTGTAATTTTCCTTCTACAACAATTGGGCTAATAAAATTCTTATTACCTAATTCAACATAACGCTTATGCGTTTCCGAGGCTAGTAGTAAGCGTGCCTTTGCATCACTCACTTGTGCCTGCGCTGCAAGCATTCTTTGACTTAAATCAACAGAATCCATCTCAGCTAGTAATTGCCCCTCTTTAACCGAATTACCTACATCAACAAATACATTTAAAACGCGTCCGGCAACTACTGGACCCATCAAATAAGATCGTCTCGCTTCAACTGTTCCCACTCCAAATAGCGTAGGCGCAAGCGATTGGTCACTAACTTTAATGGTCGTCACTTTAGTGGAAGCTAAGGGTCCAGAATTTAAAACGACAAATCCAAATACGGCTAATAAAAAGGTGAGTGTGAGACCGATCAGTAATTGACGACGTGTAACATCCCATTCACGCATCCGGAGCAGAAGCGAACTAAAAAATGCTTTTAATTTACTGGTGCTATTCATATTTTTGTTTTGCGAACCATCTATAAACTTAAATGAAGGAAACTCATGTTCTGATAATGCTCCCTTTAGTTGTTGAGGGGGCGTGTAAATAACCCTAATGATTGGCTATGAACTCAATTAACACTTAATGCCAGCTTGGTCCGCTTTTTCACTTTTCGGCCACAATTCATTATATATTATAATATAATGAATGCCTACTCCTAGCCGTAAGCTGCCCCTCAATACTGCACGCCACAACCCATTTGCAGTTAATTGCTCCAATGGCTAACCTAGATATCTATTGGGGCTGTTATGGAAGATGTGTGGAGATTGCTTACACACTTAGCGGCACAAATAGAAAAACGACTTAGGAATTTCTCCCTAAGTCGTTGTTATTGCTGGTGAGCCCACCAGGACTTGAACTTGGGACCAAAGTATTGTCATCTTCAATGAAGTCACCTAAATGAGAATCTCCATCTTCAGCGCCAAGGTTGCAGCATCTGGCTCATGACCAGTTTCTTGCAAGATCTGGCGGCCGATACGATTCATCTTATTGATGGTCACGATCATGTGAACTGGGATACGGATGGTGCGAGCTTGGTATTCTGTATTAATTAAAAACCAAACCCTCACTTCCAAAGAAAGCCTAAACCTACGCGAACATTCGCTGCGCTAGCTGCATAAGACCCGGTACCGCCATCTGTATAAACATTGCCATATTTAATATAGTTTGCCTCGGCAAACCCATAGATATAGCCTTTAATAATCCAATCAAAATCTGCAATCACTTGTTTATAGCCAAGCCCAACTAAGGGACCTCTCACCATATCGTAATCACCACCCCCAGAATACATTCGGGTACTAGCATAGCCTAGCTTTACAAATACCAATTTATCAATTCCAATAGGATATCCAGGAGCTACATACACGCTGTAATCTTGATTCTTTATGGCCGAAACCCAATTCGTAGCACTCCCTTGTTGAAACTGGCTACCCCCACTTTGTCCAGCAGCAGAAATCGTATAGCTAGAAGTTTTAGAATCAATCAAGTTATATTCAGCCCCTAAGCCTAACAAGAAATTAGGGTGTAGTAAAAAACTGTAACCTGTAGCGGCTGAAAAGGTTAGGCTATTTGCATTAGGTGCAGTAGCGCTGTACGGAACCCCTTTAAAATCACCTTCTGTTATGGTGCCTCCCGTAAAGGAATACTTTAAGACTTCGTAGCCTACGCCCATTTGGCTAAAGCTATCCTCAAAACGCGACTGGGCTTGAGCTGCAATGCTGAGCCAAGAGCCTGCCAATAGCAAAATTAACCTTATGTAGGATTTCAAAGCTGTACCTTTGCACCTAGTTGTTATTTATAGTATTTATAAGTGTATAGGAATAAGAGGAATCGACAAGAATAGTAGGCTACCCGGCAGGAATCAAACATACAAGCTACGGGTTAGAGGGGCTTGAAAATTACCAAGTACCATGCAGAATGATGCGGTAAAGAATACTGGCTCAAGGTATACGGGCGAACACAGGTTGTCCAGAATTTTAATGTGGTCCAATATTTTGGTAATTGGCATCCGAATTTTGTCGGCAAAGCAGACTTTTTGAAGTATGCTCATTTGATGCCTAACGAATACCCAATGAACCTGCGTAACTTCGGATTGAATATATTTTAGCTCCTAGTCATAACTAGTCATCCTCAATATTCCTCGGTATCTTGAGTGACAAATGGAAAAATCACAACAGTTTTTTATTTATATGAAATTTGAATTTTCAAAAACATTACCAAAAAAAATCATTGGGATTTTAGTATTCCTGCTGATGAGTAGTGCTTGGGCCTTACCAGAAGGATTCGTATATGTTGATCAAGTAATACCATCGATCAAACAGGATATTCGATATTTTGGAGTCAATAATTTTGTGGGGAGACCTGTTAATGGTTATCATGCGAACAGAGCAATTTTTACTAAATCAGCTGCTTTAGCACTAAAAACTATTCAGGAGGAATTGAGCATATTTGGTCTAGGGCTTTTGGTGTTTGATGCGTACCGCCCCCAGCAATCAGTTGATGATTTTGTGGCCTGGTCTAAGAATGCCAAGGATACTAAAACAAAATCTGCCTACTATCCTCGGGTGCAAAAAAATTCTCTATTTTCAGAAGGTTACATCGCGGAACTTTCGGGTCACAGTCGAGGAAGCACGATTGATTTAACTATCGTGTCCGGAAGTGCTCCATTTAAACAATTAGATATGGGTACAAGATTCGATTTTTTTGGACCAGAATCCTGGCCTGATTATGCTGGAATTTCTCCTCAGCAGCGTGCAAACCGCTTACTACTTCAGAATATTATGGTCAAACACGGATTCAAACCTTACCCGCAGGAATGGTGGCACTTCACTCTTGATAATGAACCGTTTCCAAAAACTTATTTTGATTTTCCTGTTCGATAAGAGTTTATATCCCAAGGTATTTATATTAAATAATATTGGCATAAGATTGGGGACTACAAATCCCTATTGAGTGAATGCCAATCCTGAGCCTACGTTTTAGCAGGCCTATAACTTCTTAATTAATCAATTAAGGTATTTTTCTGTATAACCAAAAACATGGGTCTAAAAAAACTGGGGCTATTTCTGGTATAGATTTTCGTTAGCAGCTACCCGCTATCGGGCACTCAGCATCCGCACGCCACAATCTACAAGTAGTTAATTGCTCCAATCGCTAACCTAGATATCTATTGAGGTTGTGGGGGAAGATATGTGGAGATGGCTTTCATACTTAGTGGCGTACAAAGAAAAACGACTTAGGAATTTCTCCCTAAGTCGTTAATTTCATTGTTGGGCCCACTAGGACTTGAGCCTGGGACTGAACTGACCTAATTTTTAGCACCACTCCAGAAAAGAGGATTTTTGATAATCCCTCATCTAAGGGAGTGCTATATATGGGGGTTAATGGAGGGCTTGTGGGGATTCAGAGGGGTGAGCGTTACTTAAAGTAACGCTTATTGGGAGAGGTAATGGTTCTAAGAAGATTGTAGATACTTGCCGAATGCAAATACGGAGTTAGGACCCAAACGAGGCTTCACAATCTTCAATTTATTCTTAGGTTTTGGAGTCGCGGAATCCTTTAAGAGTTTGCTAGATTTAGATAACTGAAAGCCCTTAGTGCTTTGCTCAATGTCAATTACACTACGTTTAAGCGCTTCAGATAAATTGATCTCTTTCATCTG